>NZ_JBKBOV010000016.1:0-93007 GCF_046293535.1 Massilia sp.
CCGCGTTGTTCCCACGACGCATCACCGGCCCGCGCGCCTGGCCGGCCCGCCTCGCCACCGGAGCCGAGGGCGGGGCCGGATCCGACCGCCCCCGCAAGCGCCGGCGCTGAAAATCCGCCACCATCGATCGACCTGGCCTTTTACCGCGTGCCGGCCGATGCGGGCATCGACGAGGCAGGCGAAATGGCAGCAGCGACGGCAAAGCCGTCCACCCCACGACAAGCAAAACGACATCAGGCGTAGCCGATCCAGCCGCGGAACACGCCGGCCGCGTAGAACATGCTCACCTCCTTGAAGCCTTCTTCGCGCAGCAGCGCCTCGTCCTGCTCCGGCGCCAGCACCGGCAGGACCCGCTCGATCAGCGCGCGCCGCTGGCGCGCTTCCTCGGGCGGCGCCCCGGTCGCCACCGCATAGGCCTCGTCGCGCGCCAACCAGA
This sequence comes from Massilia sp., assembly GCF_046293535.1. NCBI lineage: Bacteria > Pseudomonadati > Pseudomonadota > Betaproteobacteria > Burkholderiales > Oxalobacteraceae > Massilia > Massilia sp. The sequence goes on from NZ_JBKBOV010000016.1 coordinate 437, forward strand.
GCGCGCGTTCGATCTCGTCCCCGGCGACGCTCATGTGGGCCGCCACGAAAGGCGCGCCGCGCCGCAGGCGCCGCCGGATCGCGCGCACCGCGTGGCGGCGTTCGCACAGAGGCATGAAGTGCATGGTCAGCAGGCAGGCCGCGGCGTCGAAGGGCCCCGGCGGCGCGGCGTCCACGTAGCCTTCATGCAGCTTGACGCGGCCGGCATGCTCGCCGACGGTATCCAGGGCCAGCGCCAGCATCTCGGGCGACGGATCGACCCCGTCGAAGCTCCATCCCGGCTGGGCATCGGCGAAGGCCTTCAGCTCCAGCCCGCCGCCGGCGCCCAGCACCAGCACCCGGGCATCGAATGGCGCCCGTTCGGCCAGCAAGACCTGCGCCATGCGCTGCAGGTCGCAAAATCCCGGCACCAGGCGCGGTGGCCCCTGGTGGTAATGCGCGACCGCGCCCGGGTCGGAAAAATGTTTCATTGCACTTCTCATCGTTCACCTCGCTGGAGCGCGGCATCGCGGCCGGGAACGCGTTTCGCCAGGGCGTCCTGCCCGGCGTCGCCAGAGCCATTCGTCTATAATGGCCAACCACTGTTGCGAACGTCACTGCGCGCTCAATGCCTTTCGATCTCAAGAAAAACCTTCCCAAGCCAGGCGCCCGTTTCGCCCTGCCCGCCCTGCACGGCTCGAGCGACGCCTATGCGCTCGCCACCGCCGCGCTGGCCTTGAAAGCCGACAATCGGATACTGACCGTGATCGTGGCCAATGCCAGCGACGGCCAGCGCCTGCTCGACGAGATACCCTGGTTCGCCGGCGAACGCCTGGCCTGCCACCTGCTGCCCGACTGGGAAACCCTGCCCTACGACGCGTTCTCGCCGCACCAGGACCTGGTCTCGGAGCGCCTGGCCACGCTGCACGAGATCCGCAACGGCCAGTGCGACGTGCTGGTGGTGCCGGCCACCACCGCCCTGGTGCGGCTGGCCCCGCCGTCCTTCCTGGCAGCCTACACCTTCTTCTTCCGCCAGGGCGAACGCCTGGACGAGGCCAGGCTGAAGGCGCAGCTGACACTGGCTGGTTATACCCATGTTTCGCAGGTGATGTCGCCCGGGGAGTACTCGGTGCGCGGCGGCCTGATCGACCTGTTCCCGATGGGCTCCGCCCTGCCCTACCGGCTCGACCTGTTCGGCGACGAGATCGAATCGATCCGTACTTTTGACGCCGACACCCAGCGCTCGCTGTACCCCGTCAAGGAAGTGCGGCTGCTGCCGGGGCGCGAATTCCCGATGGACGAAGCGGCGCGCAGCGCCTTTCGCGGGCGCTGGCGCGAGCGCTTCGAGGGCGATCCTTCGCGCTCGCCGATCTACCGCGACATCGGCAACGGCATCGCCTCGGCCGGCATCGAATACTACCTGCCGCTGTTTTTCGAAGAAACTGCGACCCTGTTCGACTACCTCCCCCAGGACGCCACCCTGGCCCTGGTGGGCGACATCGAGGCCGCGATCCAGCGCTTCTGGCTCGATACCGAATCGCGCTACAAGTTCCTCAAAAGCGACCGCGAACGGCCGATCCTGGAACCGCGCGAGCTGTTCCTGGGGGCCGAGCAATTCTTCACCTGCGCCAAGCCGCACGCCCGCTGGACTGTCGGCCGTGACCCGTCCGCCCCAAGCTCCGAGCTGTCGGCGCCGATCCCGGATATCTCGGTCAACCGCCGCCTGGACGATCCGCTGACCAACCTGCGCGCTTATCTGCTGCGCCAGGATGCGCGCGTGATGATCGTCGCCGATTCGGCCGGGCGCCGCGAAACCCTGCAGCAGTACTTCCACGAATACGGGCTGGAACTGGCGCCGGTCGAAGGCTTCGAGGGTTTTCGCGCCACGAGTGCGAAACTCGCGCTCGGCGTCGCGCCGCTGCAGGCCGGCTTCGAGCTGAGCGAAGACCATGCCGGTCGCCTGGTCTTCATCACCGAGACCGAACTGTATGCGGGCTCGGGCCGGCGCGCCGGCAAGAAGAAGCAGGAAGCGACCAGCGAGGTCGAATCGATGGTGCGCGACCTGTCGGAGCTCAAGATCGGCGACCCGGTGGTGCACATCAACCACGGCATCGGCCGCTACATGGGCTTGATGAGCATGGACCTGGGCGAAGGCGAGACCGAGTTCCTGCACCTGGAGTACGCCAAGGAGACCAAGCTCTACGTTCCAGTGTCTCAGTTGCACGTCATTTCGCGCTACTCGGGCACTTCGCCGGAAGACGCGCCGCTGCACAGCCTCGGCTCCGGCCAGTGGGAAAAGGCCAAGCGCAAGGCCGCCGAGCAGGTGCGCGACACCGCCGCCGAGCTGCTCAACCTGTATGCGCGCCGCGCCGCGCGCCAGGGCCACGCCTTCGAGTACTCCAGCACCGACTACGAGAACTTCGCCGCCAGCTTCGGCTTCGACGAGACCCCGGACCAGGCTGAAGCCATCCACAACGTCATCAAGGACATGACCTCGGGCCGCCCGATGGACCGCCTGGTGTGCGGCGACGTCGGCTTCGGCAAGACCGAGGTGGCCCTGCGCGCCGCCTTCATCGCCGTCATGGGCGGCAAGCAGGTCGCGATCCTGGCCCCGACCACCCTGCTGGCCGAGCAGCACGCCCAGACCTTCGCCGACCGCTTCGCCGACTGGCCCGTGAAAATCGCCGAGCTGTCGCGCTTCCGTACCGGCAAGGAAATCAACAACGCGATCAAGGGCATGGCCGACGGCACGCTCGACATCGTGATCGGCACGCATAAACTGCTTTCGCCGGACGTCAAGTTCACGCGCCTGGGGCTGGTGATCATCGACGAGGAACACCGCTTCGGCGTGCGCCAGAAAGAGGCCTTGAAAGCCTTGCGCGCCGAGGTCGACGTCTTGACGCTGACCGCGACCCCGATCCCGCGCACCCTCGGCATGGCGCTGGAAGGCCTGCGCGACTTCTCCATCATCGCCACCGCGCCGCAGAAGCGCCTGGCGATCAAGACGTTCGTGCGCAGCGAGGACGGTTCGATCATCCGCGAAGCCTGCCTGCGTGAACTGAAGCGCGGCGGCCAGATCTACTTCCTGCACAACGAGGTCGAGACCATCGAGAACCGCCGCGCGATGCTGCAAGAGCTGCTGCCGGAAGCGCGCATCGGCGTGGCCCACGGCCAGATGCACGAACGCGACCTGGAAAAGGTGATGCGCGACTTCGTTTCGCAGCGCTTCAACATCCTGCTGTGCACCACCATCATCGAGACCGGCATCGACGTGCCGACCGCGAACACCATCATCATGCACCGCGCCGACCGCTTCGGTCTGGCCCAGCTGCACCAGCTGCGCGGCCGCGTGGGCCGCTCGCATCACCAGGCCTATGCCTACCTCCTGGTGAGCGACGCTAGCTCCCTGACCAAGCAGGCGCAGCGCCGCCTGGACGCGATCCAGGCGATGGAGGAACTGGGCAGCGGCTTCTATCTCGCCATGCACGACCTGGAGATCCGCGGCGCCGGCGAGGTGCTGGGCGAGAACCAGTCGGGCGAGATGCTGGAAGTCGGCTTCCAGCTGTACTCCGACATGCTCAATGCCGCGGTCAAGTCGCTCAAGGCGGGCAAGGAGCCCGACCTGGCCGCGCCGCTGTCCTCGACCACCGAGATCAACCTGCACGTACCGGCCCTGCTGCCATCGAGCTACTGCGGCGACGTGCACGAGCGCCTCTCGATCTACAAGCGCCTGGCCAACTGCGAAAGCCAGGACAAGATCGACGCCATGCAGGAAGAGCTGATCGACCGCTTCGGCAAGATGCCGGACCAGGTCAAGGCCCTGATCGAGACCCACCGCCTGCGCATCGCGGCGAAAACCGTGGGCATCGTCAAGATCGACGTCCACGGCGAGGCCGCCAACCTGCAATTCATGGAACAGCCGCCGATCGATCCGGTCAAGATCATCACGCTGATCCAGAAGAACCGCCACATCAAGCTGGCCGGCCAGGACAAGCTGCGCATCAGCGCCAGCATGCCCGACCTGGCGGCGCGCGTGACGCAGGTAAAACAGACCATCAAACAACTGCTCGCTTGAGAAACACAATGACGATGAACCTGGTGCTCCAGGGGCCGCAGGCCTCGCACGAATCGCTCGACCGCCTGGCCGCGCTGGCCAACCCAACCCGCGTGACCCGCCTCGGCGAGCATGCCCTGCGCTGCGAGGACGTGGCTTTTTCGGCGGAACTGAAGGGGCGCGTCGACGCCGCGGCGTTCGACGCCGGGGTCGACGCCTGCTTCATCGAGGCCGGCCGCACCCTGGCCGACTTCAGGCTGGTGGCCATGGACATGGACTCGACCCTGATCACCATCGAGTGCATCGACGAGATCGCCGACATGCAGGGCCTGAAAGCCCAGGTGGCCGAGATCACCGAGGCCGCCATGCGCGGCGAGCTCGATTTCGCGGCCAGCCTGACGCGCCGCGTGGCCCTGCTCGAAGGGCTGGATGCGGCCGCGCTCGAGCGCGTCTACGACGAGCGCCTGCGCATCTCGATGGGCGGCGAAGCGATGCTGCAGGCCGTGCAGGCGGCCGGCCTGAAGACCCTGCTGGTATCGGGCGGCTTCACCTTCTTCACCGAGCGCCTGCAGCGGCGCCTGGGGCTCGACGTCACCCATGCCAACGTGCTGGAAGTGGCGAACGGCAAGCTCACCGGCCGCGTGCTCGGTGGCATCGTCGACGCCGAGGAAAAGATGCGCACCGTCCAGCGCGTCTGCGCGCAGTACGGATGCGAGCCGCGCCAGGCCATCGTCATGGGCGACGGCGCCAACGACCTGAAAATGATGGGCATCGCCGGCCTGTCCGTGGCCTTCCGCGCCAAGCCGGTGGTGCGCGCGCAGGCTTCGGTGGCCCTCAACTTCTCGGGCCTGGACGGCCTCTTGACGATCCTGCAGTGACAGCCCCTTGCCGTGCGTCGAAAATAGTGTTGCAAGGAATAGCGCCTGGATTGGCGGGCGCTATTCAATGTTCGCACGAAATTTCATGCGCTGACGAACCGTCGCGAATCGAATAAGTTTCCTCTGTTCCGTAAGTTCAACGCTCAAGCACGAGCTAGCGCAAAAGATGTGACGCGCACGATTGGATGAGCAGCACCGCTGGTCTATGTTAATGGGGCGGCCGCGCCGCGGCTGCGCCTTACTAGTCAGGAGCATGCCATGTCCATTCCGGCCTTCCGCACGTCGTTTCCACTCCTTTCCCCTCCTAAATCCAACCATGCCGCCCACCCGGGCGCGCCCCGAAACCATGGCCGACGGCGCTTCGTGCTCGCTGCCCCGGCCCTCGCAGGCAGCCTTGCCGTCGCGCCCTACGGCGTGTCGGCGCAATCGCTGCCCGGCTGGTGCGCCACCTGGGGATGTGCGCCGGCCGGGCCGGCCCCGGCCGGCAGCTACTACGACTACAATTTCAGCGGGCAAACGATCCGCATGTTCATACGCGCAAGCATCGGCGGCAAGCGCGTGCGCGTGCGCCTGTCGAACCAGATGGGCAGCGCGCCGCTCGCCATCGACGCGGCCTGGATCGGCCTGCGCAGCAACGCCCAGGCCGTGCTGGCCGGATCCAACCATCCCCTGACGTTCGGCGGCAGGAGCACGGTGAGCATCCAGCCCGGCTCCTACGTGCTGTCGGATCCCCTGTTCTTCCAGGTCGCGCCCTTTGCCGACCTCGCCGTCAGCCTGTATTTTCCTGCGAGCGCAGCCGCCAGGGCCAGCACGCTGCACCGCGACTCCTGGTCGTCGACCTACGTCGCTTCGGGCAATGCCGCGGCCAGCACCACCTTCAGCTACACGCGCAGCTTCGCTTCCTGGCCCTTCCTCACCGAAGTGGACGTCGACGTCGGCGCGCCCTGCATCGTGGCGATCGGCGACTCGCTCACCGACGGCCAGGGCAGCACCGTGAACCAGAACCGGCGCTGGCCGGACTACCTGGCGCGGCGCCTGCAGGCGGAACTGGGCACGGCGGGGCGCATCGGCGTGGTGAACCGCGGGATTGCCGGCAACCGGCTGCTGGTGGACGACCCGAACGCGCTGCTGGCCGGCCACGACGTGCTCGAGCGCTTCGATCGCGACGTGCTGGCCACGCCCGGCGTGCAAGGCGTGATCGTGGCGAGCGGCATCAACGACATCATCCTGGCATCGAGTTCGTCCCTGAGCCAGATGCGCGACAACCTGATTGCCGGATACCGCCAGCTGATCATGCGCTCGCGCGCACGGGGCATCACGATCCTCGGGGCGACACTGCCCCCGATCCAGGGCTCCGGGCGCAACTCGGAAGCGCGCGAGACCGTACGCCAGCAGGTCAACGGCTGGCTGCGCTCATCGAACGCATTCGACGCGCTGGTCGACTGGGACAGCGTGCTGCGCGACCCGCAAGCGCCGGCCTACCTGCGCGCCGCCTACAACAGCGGCGACGGCCTGCACCCGAACGACGCCGGCTACCAGGCCCTGGCCGCCGCCGTGCCCCTGCGGGAGTTCAGCGCGCTGCTCGTCGACTCGGCCTGAAAGGGGAAGGATGCCGGGCCGCCGGGTGTGTAACAGGGTGTAATTTCGCGCGGTACAGTGCACGAGTTTTCCTATCATGTTGGCATCAGGAGGACCGTCATGAAGAAACTCATCATCCTTAGCGCGTCGCTGGCGGTGCTGGCCGGTTGCGCCGCCCCCGGCCCGAATTACTACGGCAGCCAGGCTTATTCGCGCTCGGGCGACCCGAGCCAGTGGCAAGTCGTGTCGGTGACGCCGGTGCCGCTGGGCACGGGCGCCCGTGCGGCGGCTGCCGGCGAGACCGGCGCGACCACCTACGGCACGAGCACCTACGGCGCGGCGCCGCAACAGCCGATCGTCGTGCACCAGAGCCCGGTGTACGTGCAGCCGGCGCCGGTCTACGTGCCTCAGCCGGTCTACGTGCCGGAACCGGTGTACCAGCCGCGCTACTATTACCCGCCGGTCTCGATCGGCCTCGGCTTCAATTTCGGTCGCGGCTGGGGCCACCACCGCGGCTGGGGCGGCCACATCGGGACGCGCTTCCCCTACCATTGGCGCCGCTGAAGCCTGCGGCGCGTTTACCGCTCATGAGGCCGGCAGGAATGCCGGCCTTTTTTTGCCTGCTGCAGGATCAGTGGCCGTGGTGCTGGCGCTCGTATTCGTCGGCTTGCGCCTTGGTGGCGTGCACGATGCCATCCGGATGCTCCGGCGGGGTGTACAGCGTATACAGGCGCATCGGCTCGCTCTGCGAGGTGTTGATGACGTTGTGCTCGGCGCCGGCCGGGATCACCACGGCGACGCCGTCTTCCAGTTGGTGTTCTTCGCCGTCCAGGATGGCGACGCCCTGGCCCGCTTCGACGCGGATGAACTGGTCGTGGCCTTCGTGCCGCTCGAGGCCGATTTCCTCGCCCGGCTGCAGGGTCATGATGACCAGTTGGCTGCGCTTGGTGGTGTAAAGCACTTCGCGGAAGTTGTTTCCGGCGAGGGTTTTCTCTTCGATGTTGATGCTGTAGCCCGACATTGCTCTTCTCCTGATGAATGCGTGCGGCTGTTGCCGCCTCGTCCACATTGTATAAGAGCCAAGGAGAACGCGTGCGGCGTCAAGGCGAGCCGAACAGGTCGTGGGCGTCGAGCAGCGCATAGGCGATTTCCGGACGCTCGCCCAGGCGCCGCCGCACCGCCGCCGGCACCGACTGCCGCGCCTTCTTGCACAGGCCCGGCTTCTCCTCGAGCACGACGATGATGCCGCGTACGGTGCGCACCTCGTTCGGGCCCGGTTCGATGCGCAGTTCGGCGCCGAGGTTCTTGCGGATCAGCTCCTGCACGTGCTGGAGGTCCGCGTAGCTGTCGATGCGCTCGATGCGTTCGAGCAGTTTGAGCTCCTGCTGGCGGGTCAGCGCCAGCGGCCGGTGGTCGGCCTGCGGGTCGGCCATGACACGCTCGCGCTCGCACACGCAGGCGCCCGGCGGGCACTCGGTGCGCACAGGAAAAGGAAACGGCGAAAGGTGCTCGCTCACGCTGTCATGGATGGGAGTCAGGGGTTGGCGGCAATTCTACATCAGCCGAATACGCCGCCACGCCGCGCAGGAGCGCTTGCATGCGCGCATGGTGCGAACCGCGCCAGTACACCCTCCCGCAATGCGCGCAGGTCGTGAATGCCTGGTGCAGCTCGGCGACCCGCGGCGGCAGGCGGTCCTGCACCTCCTCCACCGCTACCGGGCGCAAGGGCAGGTTGCAATGCAGGCACAAGGAAAACGGCCGCATGCCCGGTTCCAGGCGCAGGCGCGCAAACAGCTCGCGCAGCTGCGCCTGCGGCGCCAGGGCATGCAGGTAGCAACCGAGTTCCACGCTGCGCCGCTTGAGCAGTTCGCGGTCGCGCGTGAGCAGGATGCGCCCTTCCTCGTGCGCGATGCGCTCGATCTGCTCGTCCTGGTAGTGGTTGTCGTACAGGGCGTCGTAGCCGGCCATGCGCAGCAAGCGCGCCAGCGCGCCCAGGTGGGCGTCCGCGACGAAGCGCGGGCGCCCTTCCGGCCGGCTGCGCAGGCGCTGCAGCGAACCGACGTCGAGCTGCCCGAAGGCCGGATAGGCCGCCACCCGGTCGCCTTCGCGCAGCAGGTGCCCGAAGCCATCCGGCTCGCCGTTCACCAAGAGCAGCTCGACCTCGGTATGCGGTACGCCCAGCGCCTCGATCATGTGCTTGGCCGTGGCATCGCGCGCGCAAGGAACGCGAAATTCGCGTCCGCGCCGCGCGCGCGGCAGGAAGTCGCCCAGGCAGCCGTAGAAGCGGAAGCTGGCGTTTACCATGGCAGCGGAGGCACCGCGGCTTCGTCGAAGCGCTGGCCGTCCGGGCCGCGCAGCAGCTGCAGCGCGTTCGGCACCGCTTCGAAGGCCGCGGTGTTGTCGAAGACGCACCAAGCGGTGCGTCCCGCCGCCGTCTGGCGCGCCAGTTCGCGCCGCACCGACTCGACGTATTCCGGGGAGTAGCGCGAATAGTAGATGCGCGGCGTGCCGTGCAGCCGGACGTAGACCGAGTCGCTGCTGGTCGGCACGTGCGGGCCGGGCTGGCCGGCCGCCGGGTCGGCGATCACGCGGGTCACGCGGCTCTCGGTCAGGAGCTCGGTCGCGGCGTCCGAGAACCAGCCGGGATGGCGCGCCTCGAAGGCCACGGTGCGGCCGAAGATGGCGTGCAGCTGGCGGAAGAAGATGCGGGCGGTCTCGTCGACGAAGCCGAACTTCGGCGGCAGCTGCACCAGCAGGCAGCCCAGCTTGTCGCCCAGCTCGCCCGCCTCGGCCGCGAACTGCACCAGCAGCGGCTCGACGTCCTGCATGCGCGCGTCGTGCGTGATCGCGCGCGGCACCTTCACGGCGAAGCGGAAGTCGTCGGGCACGCAGGCGGCCCACTTGGCGTAGGTCGCCGGACGGTGCGGGCGGTAGAAGGACGAATTGATTTCGACCATGGGAAACACGGCGGCATAGCGTTCGAGATGGCTGCCCGCGGCGGGAAACGAAGCGGCCTCGGCCTTTGGCAGGCTCCAGCCCGCGCATCCGACCAGCAGGCGGCCAGGCAGATTTTCGTGTTCTGGCATAAGTCCGGCAGTGATGGCAATGAGGCTATTCTACGAAACGCGCCGGGAAGGCGGCGCATGATGTTCGGCTTACAATACGCCCTTGTGTGAACGGAGGAGAACTTGATGAGCGAACCCATCCATATCGTCTGCCCGCACTGCGATGCGGTGAACCGGCTGGCGAGCGAACGCCTGCGCGACGCGCCCGTCTGCGGCAAGTGCGCCCAGGCCTTGTTTACCGGGCGTCCCCTCGAGGTCGACAGCGCGCGCTTTACCAGGCACGCGGGGCGCAGCGACATCCCGGTGCTGGTCGATTTCTGGGCCGAATGGTGCGGCCCCTGCAAGATGATGGCGCCGCACTTCGCCCAGGCGGCCCAGCGGCTCGAGCCGGCGGTGCGCCTGCTCAAGGTCGATACCGAACGCAACCAGGACCTGGCGGCCCGCTACGCGATCCGCAGCATCCCGACCCTGGCGCTGCTGCGCGGCGGACGCGAAGTGGCGCGCCAGTCCGGGGCCATGGATGCGGGCCGGCTGGTGGCCTGGGTCGAATCGCAGCTGGGGTGAGCGCGCAGGGCCGGTCTTGAAGAAGCCGGCTTCGGCCCTCATGTTGGCAAAACGGCAGCACTGCCTGCTACAATCGTCGCGTGCGGGGCGTTCCCGTGTTCCCCTAAAGGAGAAAACTGATGTCGCAAGACCTGGTAATGGATCGCGGAACCGAGGACGCCAAGCAGTTCGCGCGCATCCTGTACATCGCCCACGCCCTGACCTTCCTGTTCTCGGCCGGCCTGCTCTCGCTCCTGGTGCTGATCGTCAACTACGTGAAGCGTCCGGAAACCCAGGGCACCATCGTGTATTCGCACCATACCTGGATGATCCGCGCCTTCTGGTGGTACCTGGTGTGGTCGGTGCTGGCCTGGGTGCTGGCGGCCACCATCATCGGCATCCCGATCGCCCTGATCGTCTGGGGCGCGGCCTGGCTGTGGGCGGCCTACCGCATCATCCGCGGCTTCCTGGACCTGAACAGCAACCGCCCGATGCCGGTCTGAGGCAAACAGGGCGGCGCCGCCGCCCTGTCCGGCCCGAAAAAAAGGGACGTTCGCGCAAGCGAACGTCCCTTTCCTACATCCCCGCGCCTGGGCTTGTCAAGCGATGAACAGGTCGGCGACATGGCCGCCGTGGACGCCGACCAGCTCGGCATGGCCGCCATCGTCAGCGCCATACCGGTAGCCGTTGTCGACCGCCTGCGGCATCACCATCTTGCCGCTGCCCTTCTGGCCGCCCTGCAGCACCCACGGGTTGTCGACCGGCGGGCTGTCCTTGTCGGTCTGCTGGCCGTTGGGCGCCGCGTCGACGCCGTTGCCGCCGCCGTTGTTGCCGTGGTTGACGTGCAGCTTGAACACGTCCGACGCCGACAGGTTGGCGCCGGCGCCGCTTGCCTTGTCGGTCGCGCTCAGGCGCACGTCGAAGGACGTGACCTGCTTCGGCGCGGTGCCCGAGAAGGTGCCGGTGGCGCCGTCGAACTTCAGCCAGGAAGGCAGGGCCGAGCCGTCCGCGAGGGTCGCCGAGTAGACCAGGGTGTCGCCCCGGTCGACGTCGGTGAAGCTGCCGGCCGGGAGCTGGAACCAGAAGGCCTTGTTGAAGTTGACGTGCATGTCGGCCAGCGCCTTGGCCAGCACCGGCGCGTCGTTGGTGCCGGCGATGGTGATGTCGAGCGAGGACAGGAGCGAAGCGAAACCGTCGCTGCCGGTGTAGTCGAAGCGCTCGGCCACGCTCGCGCCGCGGCCCAGCGCCGCGATGCCGGCCGAAGCGTCGAGCTGGTAGACGTAGCTGCCGTCGCCCTGCAGCACCAGGGTGCCGTACTTGCCGGCAAAGCTGCCCGCCGTCACCGTCAGCTGGGTGCCGGCGTCGATGTCGCTGTCGTTGGCCAGCACGTTGCCGGCGAGCGTGGCCTGGCTGGCCAGCATCGAGGCGCTGTCGGGCCGCAGCACTGGCTTGTCGTTGCTGCCGGTGATGGCGATGGCCAGGCTGCCGGTCGTGGTCGCGATGCCGTCGGTGGCGGCGTAGCTGAAGCTGTCGACCACGGTAGCGCCCTGCGCCAGCGACTGCACCGCCCTGGCGTCGTTGTCGAGGCGGTAGGTGTAGTTGCCGTCCTGCGCGATGACCAGTGTGCCATAGGCGCCGGCATAGGTGCCGGGCGCGGACACCGCCAGCAGCGCGCCGGCATCGATGTCGCTGTCGTTGGCGAGCACGTTGCCGCTGGCGCTGACGACGCCGTCCTCGGACACCGCGGCGCTGTCCGCGGCCACCAGCGGGGCGTCGTTGCTGCCGGTGATGGTGATCGCCAGCGTCGACGCGTCCGTGGCGATGCCGTCCGTGACGACATAGGCGAACTGCTCGAGCAGGGTCTGGCCCTCGGCCAGCGCCTGTACGCGGGCGTCGCCGGCGTACAGGGTATAGGTGTAGCTGCCGTCGTGCGCCAGCGCCAGGGTGCCGTAGCTGCCGGCGTAGCTGCCCGGGGCGGCGACCTTCAACACCGTGCCGGCGTTCGGATCGCGGTCGTTGGCGAGCACGTTGCCGCTGGCGGCCGCACCGTCTTCCAGCACCTGCGCCACATCCTCGGCGGCGACCGGCGCCAGGTTCGACAGGGTCACGCGGATCTCGAGGCTGGCGCCGGCGCTGGCGATGCCGTCGGTGACGGCATAGTCGAAGCGCTCGGTCAGCACGCCGTCCACCGCCTTCGATGCATCGTAGGCGCCGGCCGGGTTCAGGGTATAGCCGTAGTTGCCGTCCTTGTCGAGCACCAGGGTGCCGTGGCTGCCGGCGATGGTGCCGGGCGCGACCACCTGCAGCACGGTGCCGCGGTCGATGTCGCTGTCGTTGGCGAGCACGTTGCCGTTCACGCCGGCCGCTTCGCCCTCCTTGAAGGCGGCGCTGTCAGCCGTCGCGACCGGGCCGTCGTTCACGCCCGTGATCTCGACGTTGACGACGCCGGTGGACGTGCGGCCAAGGATATCCTGGACGGTGTAGCTGAAGCTATCCTTGAGCACTTCACCCTGGGCCAACTCCTGGAAGCGGCTGCCGATATCGTACTGCACCGTGTCGCCGTTCAGGCTGACCTGGGCGCCCAGGCTGGATGCGCCGGTCGCCACCACGCTCGCGGCACCGTTCAGGTCGTTTGCCAGCAGCACGCTGGTCGCGACCTGTACCGGGCCGCCGTCCTCGCGCACCGCCAGCTTGTCGGCGTTCGCGACCGGCACGTTGCCCAGCAGGCCGATCATGCCGGCACGATCGAGCACGCTGCCATTGTCGAAGACCACGCGGTTCACGCCTTCCGTGGCGCCGTCCAGCCAGCCGGCCAGCAGCACGCTGTCGGCGCTGCCCTTGATGCCGATCACCAGGTCATTGCCCGAGATGCTCGCCGTCAGGTCGGCCCGGCTCAAGCCGCCAGTCATGTGCAGGGTGTCGCTGCCTTGCGCGTCCTCGATGCGGTCGGCGCCGTCGCCGCGGCGGAAGCGATAGGTATCGTCGCCTGCGCCACCCTGGAGCAGGTCGGCGCCCGCGCCGCCCGCCAGGACGTCGTTGCCGGCCCCGCCTTCGAGCAGGTTGTTGCCGGCATTGCCGGTGATGACGTTGTCCAGTTCGTTGCCGCTGCCGGAGATCGCTCCAGTGCCGGTCAGGGTGAGGTTCTCGACATTGTCCGCCAGGCGATAGCCGATGCTCGCTTGCACCGTGTCCACGCCCTCGTCGGCGTTTTCCAGGACCTGGTCGCCGGCGTCGTCCACCACGTAGCTGTCGTTGCCGCTGCCGCCGCGCATGAGGTCGGCGCCAAGGCCGCCGTCGATGCTGTCGTTGCCGCCGCCGGCGGCGATGCTGTCGTTGCCGGCCCCGCCGGACAGGACGTTGGCGGCGTCGTTGCCGGTGATCGTGTTGTCCAGGGCGTTGCCGGTGCCGTTGATCGCGGCGTTGCCAAGCAGCACCAGGTGCTCGACGTTGGCGGACAGGGTATGGCTGGCGCTGGCGCGCACGGTATCGGTGCCGCCGCCCGCCGCCTCGACCACGAGGTCGCCGGTCTGGTCGACGATATAGGTGTCGTCGCCGGCGCCACCGATCATCGTATCGATGCCCGCGCCGCCATCGATCAGGTTATCAAGGTCGTTGCCGGTGATGGTATTGGCCAGCGCATTGCCGGTGCCGTTCAGGGCGCCGCCAGTCAGCACCAGGTTCTCGATGTTGGCGCCGAGCACGTAGTCGATGCTGGACTCGACCGTGTCGTTGCCGCCGCCGGCGGCTTCGACCACCACGTCGCCGATGTCGTCGACCACGTAGGTATCGTTGCCGGCCCCGCCCTGCATGGTGTCGGCGCCCAGGCCGCCGTCCAGGATGTCGTTGCCGCCGTTGGCGGTCAAGGTGTCGTTGCCGGCGCCGCCGCTGAGCGTGTTGGCGCCGTTGTTGCCGGTGATGACGTTGTCGAGTTCGTTGCCGGTGCCGTTGATGGCGGCCGAGCCGGTCAGGGTCAGGTTTTCCACGTTCGCCGCCAGCGTATGGCTGACGCTGGCCTGCACCAGGTCGGTGCCTTCGCCGGCCTCTTCGATGGTCAGGTCGCCGGCGTTGTCGACGATGTAGGTGTCGTTGCCGCTGCCGCCGCGCATGCTGTCGCTGCCCAGTCCGCCGTTGAGCAGGTCGTTGCCGGCGTCGCCGCGCAACTGGTCGTCGCCGGCCTCGCCGTTCAGGGTGTCGTCGCCCTCGCCGCCGACCACGGTGTCGTTGCCGGCGCCGGCGTGGATGGTGTCGTTGCCGGCCAGGCCGTCGAGCAGGTTGTCGCCGCTATTGCCGGTGATGATGTTGTTCAGCTCATTACCCGTGCCGTCGATGGCGGCAGTGCCGGTCAAGCTCAGGTTCTCGACGTTCGCGGTCAGGGTGTAGGTGATGCTGGACTGCACGATGTCGGTGCCGGCCGCGGCGTCCTCGACGACCAGGTCGCCGATGTCGTCGACCACGAAGGTATCGTCGCCGAGGCCGCCGGCCATGCGGTCGGCGCCGAGGCCGCCGTCGATCATGTCGTTGCCCGCGTCGCCGTACAGCTGGTCGTCGCCCCCCTCGCCATACAGGAAGTCGTTGCCGTCGCCGCCGCGCACCAGGTCGCTGCCGTCGCCGGCGTTGACGGTGTCGTTGCCGGCGCCGGCATCGGTCGTATTGTTGCCTGCGTTGCCGGTGATCCGGTTGTGCAGGGCGTTGCCGTTGCCGACCAGGTTGTCCGAACCGGTCAGCACCAGGTTTTCCACGTTCGCCACCAGGGTGTAGTCGATGCTCGATTCGACCGTGTCGGTGCCGGCGCCGGCGGCTTCGATCACGAGGTCGCCCGCGTCGTCGACCACGTAGACGTCGTTCCCGGCGCCGCCCGACATGGTGTCGGCGCCCACGCCGCCGTCCAGCCTGTCGTTGCCGCCGTTGTCTTCCAGGATATCGTTGCCCGCCCCGCCGTACAGCGCATTGGCGGCGTTGTTGCCGATGATTTTGTTGTCGAGCTCGTTGCCGGTGCCGCTGATGGCGCCGCCGCCGGTCAGGGTCAGGTTCTCGACTTCGGCCGTCAGGACGTAGTCGACGCTCGCGCGCACCAGGTCCAGCCCCTCGCCGGCGTTCTCCACGACCAGGTCGCCGGCATTGTCGACGATGTAGACGTCGTCGCCGCTGCCGCCCTGCATGCTGTCGGCGTCGAGACCGCCGTCGAGCCAGTCGTTGCCGTCGCCACCCAGCAGCAGGTCCTTGCCGGCGTTGCCGTACAGCGTGTCGTTGCCGGCCAGGCCGTGCAGGGTGTTGGCGCCGCTGTTGCCGTTGACGATGTTGTCGAGTTCGTTGCCGCTGCCATCGATGGCGGCGGTGCCGGTCTGGGTCAGGTTTTCCACCTGCGCGGTCAAGGTGTAGGTGATGCTCGATTCCACCAGGTCGGTGCCGGCGCCCGCTTCCTCGATCACCAGGTCGCCATCGTCGTCGACCACGTAGACGTCGTTGCCGCTGCCGCCGGCCATGCGGTCGGCGCCGGTGCCGCCATCCAGGCGGTCGTTGCCGGCGTCGCCGTACAGGGTGTCCTGGCCCGCTTCGCCCAGCAGCAGGTCGTCGCCGTCGCCGCCGTGCACCAGGTCGTCGCCGGCGCCCGCCTTCACGGTATCGTTGCCGGCGCGCCCATCGATCACGTTGTTGCCGGCGTTGCCGGTGATCGTGTTGTGCAGCGCGTTGCCAGTGCCCTTGAGGTCCTGCTCGCCGCTCAGCTCGAGGTGCTCGACGTTGTCGGTCAGCGTGTAGTCGATGCTGGAACGCACGGTGTCGCTGCCCGCGCCCGCGCTCTCGATGACCAGGTCGCCGGCATCGTCGACCACATAGGTATCGTTGCCGGCGCCGCCGGCCATGGTGTCGGCCCCCAGGCCGCCGTCGAGGACATCGTTGCCCAGGTTGTCGGTCAGCGTATCGTTGCCGGCGCCGCCGATGAGCGTATTGCTGCCGTTGCCGCCGGTGATGGTATTGTCGAGCTCATTGCCGGTGCCCACGGTGTTCTGGCTCCCCGTCAAGGTCAGCTCCTCGACCGCGGCGGCCAGCGCATGGTTGACGCTCGAGAACACCCGGTCGCGCCCTTCGCCGTCGAGTTCGACGATGGTATCGCCCAGGTTGTCGACGTAATAGGTGTCGTCGCCGGTGCCGCCATGCATCTCGTCGGCCCCGAGCCCGCCATCGATGCTGTCGTTGCCCGCCAGGCCGAACAAGGTGTTGGCGGCGCCGTTGCCGACGATATTGTTGTCGAGTTCGTTGCCGGTGCCGCTGGCGGCCGCTCCTAGCAGGGCCAGGTTCTCGACGTTGTCGGTCAGCGTATAGCTGATGCTGGACTGGACCGTATCCAGGCCTTCGCCCGCCGCTTCGATCACCAGGTCGCCCGCATCGTCGACGACGTAGGTGTCGTTGCCGCTGCCGCCTTGCATCCGGTCCGCCCCCAGGCCGCCATTGAGGGTATCGTTGCCGGCGCCGCCGCTCAGGGTGTTGGCGGCGCTGTTGCCGATGATGATGTTGTCCGCGCCGTTGCCGGTCCCGTCGATGGCGGCCTCGCCCAGCAGGCTCAGGTGTTCGAACCCGTCCTGCAGGGTGTAGCTGATGCTGGACTTGACGGTATCGATCCCGCCGCCGCCCGCCTCGCTGACCACGTCGCCGGCCTCGTCGACGATGTAGGTGTCGTCGCCCACCCCGCCCTGCATGGTATCGGCGCCCAGGCCGCCATCGAGCACGTCGTTGCCTGCATTGCCGACCAGCAGGTCGTTGCCCGCGCCGCCGCTGAGCGTGTTGCTGCCGCCATTGCCGGTGATGGTATTGTCGAGCGCGTTGCCAGTGCCGGCGATGGAGGCGTTCCCCGTCAGCGTCAGGTTCTCGACATGGTCCGACAGGCTGTAGCCGACGCCCGCCAGCACGGTGTCCACGCCCTCGCCCGCCTGCTCGACCACGACGTCACCGGGATTGTCCACCACATAGGTGTCGTTGCCCGCGCCGCCGATCAGCCTGTCCGCACCCGCCATGCCGTTCAGCACGTTCGCTCCGCCATTGCCGGTAATGACATTGTTGCGGGAATTGCCGGTGCCGTCGATATCGGCGGTGCCGGTCAGGACGAGGTCGTCGGTGGTCGAATTCAGCGTGGTACTAACGGACGAGGTGGTCGTGGTCATCATTTATCCTTGTATGGGGCCGGAAGGATTTCCGACACGCAACATAACTTACTCGCGGGAAAGTTTATCACGAAAGTTGCCGTGTGGAAATGATGATGCACAAGTCGTGCGGCGACTCGCGCGCAGGACGCATGGCCACCCGTCAGGTAGCGGGAAATGTGCCGGATCGCGCAGAAATGCGCGGGATGGTCTTGCCGGACGCGCTCGAGGGCGCCCGGCAGCTGCTTACAGGCTGGCCAGCGCCTGTTCGATGTCGGCGATCAGGTCGTCGGTATCTTCCAGGCCGATGTTGAAGCGCACCAGCACGCCCTGCTCCTGCCAGTGGCTGCGGATCGCCCGGATCCGGTAGGGCATCACCAGGCTGTTCGGGCCGCCCCAGCTGTAGCCGAGGCCGAACAGCGTCAAGGCGTCGACGAAACGGTCGGTCTGTTCTTCAGAATAGCGCGCGTCGAACAACACCGAGAACAGGCCGCCCGCGCCCTGGAAGTCGCGCGTCCAGTTGGCGTGGCCCGGGCAGTCGTCAAAAGCCGGGTGCAGCACCCTGGCGACTTCCGGACGGGCTTTCAGCCACGCCGCCACCTTGCGCGCGCCCTGGTCGTGGGCCTCGAAGCGCAGCTTCATGCTCGGCAGGCCGCGCATCACCAGGTAGGCGTCGTCGGCGCCGACGCCCAGGCCCAGCCGCATGTGGGCCTGCGCCAGTTTGTCGTTCAGCAGGCGATCGCGCGTGATCACGGCGCCCATCAGGAGGTCGGCGCCGCCCGACTGGTACTTGGTCAGCGCATGCATGACGATGTCGGCGCCGACGTCGAAACCGCGCAGGGCCAGGCCGGCGGACCAGGTGTTGTCGAGCGCGACCGGCACGCCCTTTCCCCTGGCGGCCTTGCAGATGGCCGGCAGGTCGGGCACTTCCATCGAGACCGAACCCGGCGCCTCGGTCCAGACCAGCCTGGTGTTCGGCTGGATCAGGTCGGCGATGCCGGAACCGATCATCGGATCGTAGAAGCGCGCGCTGACGCCGAAGTCCTGGGACAGCCAGCGTCCCAGCTCGCGGTTCGGGTTGTAGACGTTCTCGGGCAGCAGCACGTCGTCGCCGCTTCTCAGCAGGGCGAAGTTGATCATCGCGATCGCCGCCAGGCCGGACGGCGCCAGCAGGCAGTGCTCGCCGCCCTCGATCTGCGCCAGGCGCGCTTCCAGCGTGAAGGTGGTCGGCGTGCCGTGCAGGCCGTAGGTGTAGGCGGTCTTGTCCTTCCACTGGCCTGACCGCATCGCCGCCACGTTCTCGAACAGGACCGTGGAGGCGCGGTGCACGCCGGGAGGGAAGGCGGCGAAACCGCCCGGGGCCTCGTAGTCGCTGTGGATCAGCGCGGTCTGCACGGTTTTCTTGTTCATGCCACGGTGGCCCACAGGTCGTGCGCGTCGGCCTTGGTGATGATCACGTCGATGAACTGGCCCACTTGCGGCTTGGCCTTGCCGGGCTGCAGGGCGCGCTTGATGTGGACCACGCCGTCGATCTCCGGCGCGTCGGCGGCGGTGCGGCCAATGGCTTCGCGGGCGCCGACCTCGTCGACCAGCACGCGCATGGTCTTGCCCACCTTGGCCTGCATGCGCCCCAGCGAAATCTCTTCCTGCAGCAGCATGACGCGCGCGCGGCGCTCCTCGCGCACGCTTTCCGGCACCGGGTTGGCCAGCTCGTTGGCGGTCGCGCCCTCCACCGGCGAATAGGCGAAGCAGCCCAGGCGGTCGATCTGCGCTTCGCGCAGGAAGTCCAGCAGGTATTCGAACTCTTCTTCGGTCTCGCCCGGGAAGCCGGCGATGAACGTGGAGCGGATGGTCAGGTCCGGATTCATCTTGCGCCATGCCAGGATGCGGTCGAGGTTCTTCTCGCCGCTGGCCGGGCGCTTCATGCGCTTGAGCACTTCCGGGTGCGCGTGCTGCATCGGGATGTCGAGGTAAGGCAGTACGTGGCCGTCGCCCATCAGGGGGATGACCTGGTCGACGTGCGGATACGGGTAGACGTAGTGCATGCGCACCCAGGCGTCGTACTGCCGCGCCATCTTGCCCAGTTCCTCGGTGAGCTGGGTCATGTGGGTCCTGACCGGACGGCCGTTCCAGAAGCCGAGGCGGAATTTCACATCGACGCCGTAGGCGCTGGTGTCCTGCGAAATGATCAAGAGTTCCTTGACGCCGGCCTTGAACAGGTTCTCGGCTTCCTGGAGCACCTCATGGATCGGACGCGAGACCAGGTCGCCGCGCATCGACGGAATGATGCAGAAGCTGCAGCGGTGGTTGCAGCCTTCCGAGATCTTCAGGTAGGCGTAGTGCTTCGGGGTCAGCTTGACGCCGTGGTCCGGCACCAGGTCCACAAACGGATCATGCGGCTTGGGCAGGTGCAGGTGGACCGACTCCATCACCTCGGCCACCGCGTGCGGGCCGGTCACGGCCAGCACCTTCGGGTGCACCTTGGTGATGATGTCGTCTCCCGCCGCATCCTTCTTGGCGCCCAGGCAGCCGGTGACGATCACCTTGCCGTTCTCGGCCAGGGCTTCGCCGATCGCGTCCAGCGACTCCTGCACCGCGGCGTCGATGAAGCCGCAGGTGTTGACGATCACGAGGTCGGCGCCGTCGTAGGACTTGGCGGTCTGGTAGCCTTCCGCGCGCAGCTGGGTCAGGATCTGCTCGGAGTCGACCAGCGCCTTCGGGCAGCCGAGCGACACGAAGCCGACCTTGGGCGCGGCCACGCCCGCGGCCGGGCTCGGGATGACGAGCGACGGCGCGGGCGCTTCGGCGACAGCGGTGTTGGCGGAGGCAACAGGAATACGGCGGAGTTCGGTCATGGGCGGACGACAAGGAATCTGGGCAATCCGCGATTGTACCGTAAGCGGGTAGCTCGGTGCTACCCGGGGCAGGGTTTGCCGGCCCGGGCCAGGGCCGGCAGATGTGTCGAAACAGCGACGCCTTGCTTATCGCCTGATTTACTTCTTGTCGTTCGGCGGCGTCATGCCCGGGAACGGAAAGGCGCCGAACATGGCCTTGCTCTGGTTCTGCATCTGCTCCTGCATCTGCAGGAACAGGTTCTTCGACTGGTCGATGTAGTTGTTCATCATGCCCTGCATCATCGGGCCCTGCACGTTCATGAACTGGGTCCACATTTCCGGGCTGAAGGGCTTGCCTTCGAGGGCGCCGGCGGCATTGCTGGTGAACTTGTTCTGGATGTCGGTGAATGCCTGCACGTTCTTTTCCAGATAGGAACCCATCATGCCCTGCATCGCGTGGCCGTAGTAGCGGATGATCTGGGCCAGCACCGAACTGGAGAACATCGGGATGCCATTGGCTTCCTCTTCCAGGATGATCTGGAGCAGGATGCTGCGGGTCAGGTCCTCGTTGGTCTTGGCGTCGACGACGGTGAATTCGTCGGCCTCGAGCACCAACTGCTTCACGTCGGTCAGGGTGATGTAGGAACTGGTCTGGGTATCGTACAGACGGCGGTTCGGGTATTTCTTGATCAGGCGTTCAGCACTCTTTTTCACACTGCTCATTTCATGTCTCATCGTTGTGCGTTACGGTACGGGCCCGAGCTTCGACCGCACGCTGTTTTTCTTGATTGGTCACCAGAAAACCCGGCCCGTGGGCCGCGCCGCGCGGCAATTTTATTGCCTTACGGACGGACAAGCCCACACCATACCACGACCTGCGCGCAGGTGCAGCAATTATTAGACTACAAACGAACGTGATGATTTTGATATGGACGGCGGGGTGATCCGGTCCGGTGGACCGGATCACGAACAGCTATTGCGCCGCACGCAAGCGCTCAATCCGCGCGCGCCTTGACGTAGCGGCCCGGCGCCGGCTCGGTCGCAGGATACCTCTCGTTGCCGAACACGCTTGGGGCCGGTACGTCCGCCCCGCCGTTCTGGGCCAGGAACCTGGCCCACTCCGGCCACCAGCTGCCCTTGTGCTCGGTGGCGCCGGCGAACCAGGCCTCGGCCGTCTTCGGGCGCGTCTTGCCGCCCTTGTCGTTGACCCAGTAGCTGCGCTTGTTCTTCGAGGCCGGGTTGATCACCCCGGCGATGTGGCCGGAGGCGCCCAGCACGTAGCGGTTGGCCTTCGGATTCTTGGGGTTGAGCAAATCCATCGAAGCGAAGGCCGCTTCCCAGGGCACGATGTGGTCTTCCTTGGAGCCGTACACGAAGACCGGGCAGTCGATCCTGCCCAGGTCGACCGGCACGCCGCATACGCTGAGCGCGCCCGGCACCTTCAGCTTGTTCTCGAGGTAGGTGTTGCGCAGGTACCAGCAGAACATCGGGCCCGGCAGGTTGGTGCTGTCGGCATTCCAGTACAGCAGGTCGAAGGCCGGCGGCTCCTTGCCCTTGAGGTAGTTCTGCTGCACGTAGTTCCACACCAGGTCGTTCGGACGCAGGGCCGAGAAGGTGGTGGCCAGGTCGCGCCCCGGCATCAGGCCGCCGCCGCCCAGGGTCTGCTCGCGCAAGGCCACCTGGGCCTCGTCGACGAAGACTTCCAGCACACCGGTGTCCTGGAAGTCGAGCAACGTGGTGAGCAGCGACAGGCTGGCAGCCGGTTGCTGTCCGCGCGCCGCCAGCACGGCCAAGGCGGTGGCGGCAATGGTGCCGCCCACGCAGAAGCCGAACACATGGGTCTTGTCCTGACCGGTGATCTCGCGCACCACCTCGATCGCCTTGATGGCGCCAGTTTCGACGTAGTCGTCCCAGCGCAGCTTGGCAAGATCGCGGTCCGGATTGCGCCACGACACCATGAACACCGTGTTGCCCTGCTCCACCACGTAGCGCACCAGCGAATTTTCCGGCTGCAGGTCGAGGATGTAGAACTTGTTGATGCAGGGCGGGATCATCAGGAGCGGCACCGCCTTCACGCTCGGCGTCGTCGGGGTGTACTGGATCAGCTGGAACAGCTCGTTCTCGAACACCACCTGGCCGGGCGTCGTGCCGACGTTGCGGCCGACTTCGAAGGCCGATTCGTCGGACTGCGAGATGCGGCCCTTCTGCAGGTCGGCCAGCATATTCGCCAGGCCCTTGGTGAGACTCTCGCCCTTGGTCTCGATCAGCTTCTTCTGCGCTTCCGGATTGGTGGCGAAGAAGTTAGCCGGCGACATGGCATCGACCATCTGCTGGACCGCGAACCGGATCTTCTGGCGCTCGCGCGGGCCGGCCTCGACGGCGTCGGCCAGGGCCAGCATGAATTCCGAGTTCAACAGGTAGGACGCGGCCGAGAAGCTCGAGAGCGGGTTCTCGCGCCATTCGGAACTGGAAAAGCGCTTGTCATGGATCTCGGGGGTCTTGCCGCCGACGAAGTCCTGCCACAGTTGGCCGGCCTTTTTCAGGTAGTCGTCGCGGATGCTTTCCAGCTTCGCCGGCGCGATGCCGGCGCCGAAATCCTTCAGCACGCCGGCCAGCGGGTTGGCGCCGGCGGCAGGCGGGGTCATGGCCGGCATCGTCATCCAGCCCTGCCAGACGCTCGGGTCGGTGAACTGGCTCATCCAGGAGGCGGCGAAAGCTTGGGGGTCAGGCATGTTCATGTCAGCGTCCGTTGTTTAGAATCGGGGTACAGAATAAAAACCTTGGAGAAAGCTCATGTGGATCGTCGCGGTTGCCTGGATTTATGTCGTCGCCCTCATGGCGGCGACCGAACCGACCGTGGTGCACGGCGTGATGACGTTCCTGTTCTATTGCGCCCTGCCATTATCCATTCTTTTCTATCTTACAGGGTCAAAACGGCGGCGCGCGCGGCGCGAAGCGCAGGCGCGCAGGGAGGCGGCAACGCCTGCGGGCGACGCCTCGGCGGCCGCGCTGCCGGCCATGGCAGCCGACAAGTGCGGTCCGGACGCGGGTGCGTGTGACGGTAGCGGCGCAGGCGACTGAACATTCTCTCCCTGAGCCCGCACATTCATTTGATCCAGATCAAGCTGGCTTGACGGCCGGTGACGCGATCGCGGCGGTAGGAATAAAAACGTTCCGGCGCACTGAAGGTGCACATGCCCCCGCCATGGACGCGGGCCACGCCGTCGCGCGTCAGCATCAGGCGCGCCAGCGTGAACATGTCGGCCAAAAATTTTACCGGTTGGTCAAATTTCGGCCGGAAGGCGGCCAGGGCCGCCGCGCCCGGCAGGGCGGCAAGGAAGGCGTCGCGCACGTCCTCGCCCACCTCGAAGGCTTCCGGGCCGATCGCCGGCCCCATCCAGGCAGTGATCTCCCCTGCCCCGGCGGCGCGCATCGCGCGCACCGTTTCGCCCAGCACCCCAGCGGCCAGCCCGCGCCAGCCGGCATGGGCGGCGCCCACCACCTTGCCCTCGAGGTCGGCAAACAGCACCGGCAGGCAGTCGGCGGTCAGGATCGCGCACACCACGCCCGGCGCGCGCGCGACGCTGGCGTCGCCGGTACGCACCGGCAGGTCCGGCCCCACCGTGCAGGCATCGACCACCTCGGCGCCATGCACCTGGGCGATCCAGGCCGGGCGGCCCGGCAGCCAGGCCTGCAGGCGCTCGCGGTTGGCGCGCACGGCCTCCGGGTCGTCGCCGCAATGCATGCCCAGATTCAGGCCGCCGCCGCCCTTGCCGTCGCCATAGGGCCCCTGGCTCGTGCCGCCGTCGCGGCTGGTGGCCAGTGCGCCGACGTTCGGCGGCAGGTCGGGCCAGTGGGGCCACACCAGAGCCGAGCGGTCCATCACTCTTCGCCGTCCTCGTCGGCGGGCTCCTCGATGCCGGCCCTGGCGATCAGCTCGGCGAAGTCGGCCGCCAGCGGCACGGTCCATTCGCAGGGCTCGCCCGTTCCAGGGTGCACCAGGCCGAGGCGGCGCGCCTGCAGCGCCTGGCGGTGGAATACCGGCACCAGGTGCTGCTTGCCGTACACCGCGTCGCCGACCAGCGCGAAGCCCAGGTGCTGCATGTGGACGCGGATCTGGTGGGTGCGGCCGGTCTCCAGGCTGCAGCGCACCAGGCTGACCGGGCGGCGGTCGAGATCGCCCACCGCGACACGCTGGTAATGGGTGATCGCGGGTTTACCGAACATGCCGGTCGACACCGCCATCTTGACGCGGTCGCGCGGATGGCGGCCCATCGACGCGTTGACCGTGCCGGACAGTTGCGGCGTGCCCCACACCAGCGCGAAATATTCGCGCTTGACGCTGCGCGCCTGCAACTGGCGCACCAGGTCGGTCTGGGCGGCCAGGGTCTTGCCGACCACCATCAGGCCGCTGGTGTCCTTGTCGAGGCGGTGCACGATGCCGGCGCGCGGCACGCCCACCAGTTGCGGGCAATGGTGCAGCAGACCGTTGAGCAGGGTGCCCGACCAGTTGCCGGCGCCCGGATGCACGACCAGGCCGGCCGGTTTGTTGATGACGATGATGTCCTCGTCCTCGTGGACGATGTCCAAGGCGATGGGCTCGGGCGCGAAGGCCGTGTCTTCCGGCGCCGCCTGCGGTTCGATGACGACGGTTTCGTCGCCGTAGGCGGTGTCCTTGCCGCGCGCCGGCTTGCCGTCGACCCGGACGAAGCCGCCGTCGAACCAGAGCTGCAGGCGGCTGCGCGAGAACTGCGGCACCAGGCCGGCCACCACCTTGTCGAGGCGCTGGCCGCAGGCCTCGGGGGTAAGCTGCAGGGTGATCGGGGAAAGGTCCGGTCCGGCGGGCAGTTCGAACCCGATCTCATCGTCGAGGTCAGAGTCCAAAGGCATTTCCGCCGAATTCGGCGTAGGAGTTAATATCACGTGAGTCCCATCGGCTATAATCAGCCGTTCGTTGAATCTAGGTAAAACTTTCTTGCAAAGAGCTATGCAAAAAAAATTGTCTGTGTTGGTCGTCGCTTTCGCCCTCAGCCTGTCCGCATGCAACATCTTGCCAAAGGCGGATGACAAGGCTAAAAATCTGACAGCGGAGAAATTATACGCTGAGGCACGCGATGAGATGAACGGTGGCCACTATGAAGCGGCGATCAGGCTGTTCCAGCAGCTCGAATCGAACTACCCCTTCGGCACCTATGCCGCGCAAGCACAGATGGAAATTGCTTACGCTCATTACAAGGCTGGCGACCAGGCCGAGGCCCTGGCCGCGGTCGAGCGCTTCATCAAGCTGCACCCGAACCATGCCCAGGTCGACTATATGTATTACCTGCGCGGCCTGATCAACTTCAACGACCAGATCGGCTTCCTGAGCTTCATCTACGAGCAGGATCCGACCGAACGCGACCCGAAAGCCACGCGCGAAGCCTTCGCCGCCTTCAAGGCCCTGGTCGACAAATTCCCGAACAGTAAGTATCGCGACGATTCGATCGCGCGCATGAACTATCTGGTCAACGCCATGGCCCAGTACGAAGTGCACGTGGCGAACTACTATTTCCGCCGCGGCGCCTTCCTGGCCGCGCTCAACCGCGCCCAGCTCGCCGTGCAGGAATACAGCGACGCGCCGGCCCGCGAGGAAGCCCTGTTCCTCATGATGCGCAGCTACGACAAGCTCGGCATGCCGGTGCTGCGCGACGACACCCAGCGCGTGCTGGTGCTGAACTACCCGAACAGCCGCTTCCTGAACCCGAAGGCCGTGGCCGACGCGCCCTGGTGGCGCTTCTGGTCCAAGTCGGGCCCGAAGGCCGCACCCAAGGACGCGGTACAGTAAGGAACCCGGGCGCGGCCGCTTGTTCCTGCCGCGCCCTTCCCGTCATGCCGCTTCTTTGCGGCGGAACACCCAGGTGGCGTCGCCGGAGGCCGCGGCATCGAAGGCATAGCCGTCGACGTCGAAGTCCTTGAGCTGCTGGGGATCGGTAATGCCGCGCTGGGCCGCGTAACGCGCCATCAGGCCGCGGGCGCGCTTGGCGAAGAACGAGATGATCTTGTACTTGCCGTTCTTCCAGTCCTCGAACACCGGGGTGATCACCGGCACGTCCAGGAGCTTGGGCTTGACCGACTTGAAGTACTCTTCCGACGCCAGGTTGACCAGCGCGGTCGACTTCGTTTGCGCAAGCCGGGCGTTGAGCGCCTGCGTGACGCGCTCACCCCAGAACGCGTAGAGATTGTTGCCGCGCGGGTTCTTCAGGCGCGTGCCCATCTCCAGGCGATAGGGATGCATGCGGTCCAGCGGGCGCAGCAGGCCATACAGCCCCGACAGGATGCGCAGGTGGCGCTGGGCGTAGGCGATTTCGCCGGGCTGCAGCGTGCGCGCGTCCAGCCCCGCATAGACGTCGCCATTGAAGGACATGAGGGCCTGGCGCGCATCTCGATGGTCTTCGCTCCAGTGCGCATAGCGCGACACGTTGAGCATGGCCAGGCTGTCCGACAGGTCCATCAGCTCGGCGATGCCGGCGGGCGAATAAGCGCGCAGCACCTCGATCAGTTCGGCGGCCTGGGGGATGAAATCCGGGGTGGTGTATTCCTGGGTGGTGCTTGGGGATTCGAGGTCGAGGGATTTGGCGGGCGACAGGACAATCAGCATCGGTTCAAACTGCTTCACTAAAAAAATTTCCCACATGATACCTGTTTCAAGCAAACCCATCGTCATCGACACCAATGTCTGCCTCGACCTGTTCGTGTTCCATGACCCGCGCTTCCTGCCCCTGCTGGCGGCGCTGGAGTCGGGCGGACTGGTCGCCGTCACCCGCGCCGACTGCCGCGACGAATACCGCGCCGTGCTGAACTACCCGCACCTGCCGCTCGACGAGACCAGCCGCGCGCAGGCGGCGCAGCGCTTCGACGCCCTGCTGCGGGTAGTGGCGCCCGATGCGAAACACGTGCGCCTGCCGGTCTGCACCGACCGCGACGACCAGAAATTCCTGGAGATCGCGCGCGACGCCGACGCCGCGGTGCTGGTCACCAAGGACAAGGCCCTGCTCAAGCTGGGCCGGCGCACCGCGCGCGAAGGCCTGTTCAAGATCATGCAGCCCGAGGCCTGGCTCAAGGCCTGGCTGGCAGGCACGCTAGAATAAGGGCATCGCCATTTTTCGCGCCATCATGAGCACTCCCGCATTGCCGTCCCGCCTGCCCGCCGTGGGCACCACCGTCTTTACCCAGATGTCGCAGCTGGCACAGGAGGCCGGCGCGATCAACCTCGGCCAGGGTTTCCCCGACTTCGGCTGCGACCCCGAACTCCTCGAGCGCGTGAGCGAGGCCATGCGCGCGGGCCACAACCAGTACGCGCCGATGACCGGCATCCCCGCCTTGCGCGCGGCCATCGCCGCCAAGCTCGAGCGCCTGTACGGCCGCCGCTACATGGATGCCAGCGAGATCACGGTGACCAACGGCGCCTCGCAGGCGATCCAGTCGGCGATCCTGTGCAGCGTGCATCCGGGCGACGAAGTGATCGTCATCGAGCCCGCCTACGACTGCTACCTTCCTGCCATCGCGCTCGCCGGCGGCGTGGCGGTGCCGGTGGCGATGCGCCTCGACGGCGCGGGCTACGGCGTGCCCTGGGAACTGGTTGCCGCGGCGGTCACGCCGCGCACCCGCATGATCGTCGTGAACTCGCCGCACAACCCGACCGGGTCGATCCTGCGCGCCGCCGACCTGGACGCGCTGGCCGCCATCGTTGCCGGCACCGGCATCCTGGTCCTGTCCGACGAAGTCTACGAGCACATGGTCTACGACGGCGAAGAACACGCCTCGGTGTCGCGCCACCCGGTATTGGCCGAGCGCGCCTTCGTGGTCTCGAGCTTCGGCAAGACCTATCACGTCACGGGCTGGAAAGTGGGCTACGTGGCCGCCCCGGCCTCGCTCATGCTGGAGTTCCGCAAGGTCCACCAGTACAACGTGTTCAGCGTGAACACGCCGATGCAGCACGGGATCGCCGCCTACATGGCCGACCCGGCCCCCTACCTGGAGCTGCCGGCTTTCTACCAGAAGAAGCGCGACCTGTTCCGCGCCGGCCTGGCCGGCTCGCGCTTCGAACTGCTGCCCTCGAACGGAACCTATTTCCAGTGCGTGCGTTACGGCGCCATTTCCGATCTGCCGGAAGCACAGTTCGCCAGGTGGCTGACGGTGGAGGCAAAAGTGGCGGCGATTCCGGTCTCGGCCTTCTACAGCCGGCCGCTCGAATCGGGCTTCGTCCGCTTCTGCTTTGCGATGATGGACTAGACGCTCTAAAAGGCGCTCGCGGCGCTGAGCCGCCTGTTAACCGTAGGGTGGTCGGCTTTGCCGACCACCCTACGCAGAGTCACCGCGTGCCTGAATATAGCCCGATAGACGCTAGCGGCCGAGCTGCCTAAGCTTGCGCTCCACGAACTCGCGCAAGGGCTCCGACAAGGCCGCGCTGTCGAGGGCTCTCCGGTAGGCCACCGCCGCTTCCAGGTCGCGTTGTTCGGCCTCCAGGGAGATGCCCATCCCCATCCACCACACCCCGTTCTGCGGCGTGCTGCGCAAGGCGGCCTCGTAATGCGCGACCGCCTCGCGGTGGCGCTGCGCGCGCTGCAGTGCGCCCGCCAGGAAGGCATGGTATTCGCCATTGCCCGCCGCGTAAGGCAAGGTGCGCAGCAAGGTCTCGATGCCGGGGCCGCCGCGTTCCAGTTGCAGGCGCGCCATCAGCATGGCCATGGCCGGCTGGCGCGGATCGAGCGCCAGGGCGGCGCCGAGTTCGCGGATCGCTTCGTCCGGACGCTTGGCCTCGATCAAGAGGCCGACCAGGGTCTGGCGTGCGGCTTCATGGCGGGGATCGATCTTCAGCGCCGCCCGCAGTCCCGCGACGGCCTCGGTAAGCCGGCCGTCTTCCAGCGCGGCCAGGGCGCGCCGGTAGGCATTCTCGGCGCGCTGCGCCGGGGTCTCCATCCTGCCGCCCTTCTCCGGCGCCGGCGGCGTGGCGACGGGTTTGGCAGCAGCAGCCCCCGGCTTTGACGCGGCCGCCCGGGGCGGCTTCGCCGCAGCGTGCGCCGGTGCGGGCGAGACGGCTTTCGTCACCGGTTCGGGCGTCTCTTCAATCGTTGGCTTGGCTGCCTTCTCGACCACGGGCTGCGCAGCGGCAGCCGCATCCTGGCGCGGCGGCACCGGCACCTCGAAGGCCACGGCGGGCGCCGCGGCCGCAGGCGCAGGCACGGGCACCGCGGCCGGCGCCGGGATCGACACCGGCTCCGGCTTCGGTCCGAGCAAGCGCCAGCCGGCGAAGCCGGCGGCCGTCACGACCGCCGCTACGGCCGCCACGACGGCGGCCCGCGTCAAGGGCCAGGCGCGCTCGGGCGGCGGCACCGGCCGCACGTCCGACGGCAGCGGCGCCGCTCCGGCTTGCCCGGCGCGCGCGTCCAGGTCCTGCAGCATCCTGTTAATGAGGCTCATCGTGCGAACATCCATGCCAGGCCGGCGGCCGCCGAGAACGCCGCGGCGCCACCGAGCAGCCAGGTCCGGATGGTGCGCTGCACGCCGATCGTATCGCGCGCCGCCGTGGCCACGTGGCTGCCGGCCACCTCGCGCTTGCCCTCGCCGTAGCTGAGCATCAAGGCCTTGTGCGCCATGATGTTCACCAGGCGCGGCACGCCGCCGCTGGCGCGGTACAGGCCGCGGATCGCCGCGCGCGAGAACAGGCGCGCGCCGGAAAAGCCGGCCACGCGCAGGCGGTGCGCCACGTAGTAATCGAGGTCGTCGCGGCTGAGCGCGCCCAGGTGGTAGTGGAAGGTGATGCGCTGGGCCAGTTGGCGGATCGATTCGAGTTCCAGCTTGCGGTTCAGTTCCGGCTGGCCGAACAGCACGATCTGCAGCAGCTTGCGCTTCTCGGTTTCCAGGTTGGTGAGCAGGCGCAGGGCTTCCAGGCTCTCCACGGGAATGGCCTGCGCCTCGTCCAGGCACAGCACCACGCGCAGGTCCTGGCCCGCCAGCTCGAGCAGGCGCAGGTTGATGGCCTTGAGCACCTGGTGCTGGTCGGCGTCGCGCTCGAGCTTGAGTTCCAGTTCGTCGGCCAGCGCCAGCATCAGGGTGCGCGGCTCGAGGTAGGGGTTGGGGATGTAGGCGGTGACGAAGCCTTCGCCCAGGGTGGCCATGAACTTGCGGCACAGCAGGGTCTTGCCGGTGCCGACCTCGCCCGTGATCTTGATGAAGCCTTCGCCGCCGCGCGCCGCCACCAGCAGGGTGTTCAGCGCTTCCTGCGAACGCGCGCTGCCGAAGAAGAAGCTGGTGTCCGGCGTGATCCCGAAGGGCAGCTCGCGCAGGCCGAAGTGGGCCGCGTACATCAGCGGCGCTCCCGGGTGCGCGGATCGAGCGCCTCGATGCGGCGCGACGCGTCCATCAGGTCCTGGCTCCAGTCGTTGGCGCCCTCGACGATGGTCGGCTTGATCAGGACCACCAGTTCGCGCTTCTGGTTCACGCGCGTCTTGTTGCGGAACAGCGCGCCCAGCACCGGCACCTTGCTCGCGCCCGGCAACTGGTCGACGTCGCCGCTCGACACCTGGCGCATCAGGCCGCCGATCGCGACCACCTGCCCGCTCTGGCCGCGCACGTAGCTGTCCAGTTCCGAGGTGGCCGAGGCCGCCAGCGGCAGGGTCAAGGTGCCGGCCGAACCGAGGTCGACGTTCTTCGTCACCGTGGAAACCTGGCTCACCGAAGGGTGCACGTGCAGCAGGATGTTGCCCTTGTCGTCGATCTGCGGCGTCACGTCCAGCACCACGCCCGAGAAGAAGGGCTGCAGGGTCACGCTCGGCGTGTTGGTGGTGCCGCTGTCGGTGGTGTTGATGGTGTTGGTCACGCCGGTGACGAAGAACTCGTCGGTGCCGATCTTGAGCACCGCCTTCTGGTTGTTCATCGCCGCCACGCGCGGACTGGACAGCACGTGCACCTGGCCCTGCGACTCCAGGAAGGAAATCAAGGCCGCGAAGTTATTGGTCTGGAAGGCAAAGCCGAACAGCGACCCGGCCGCGGTGGCGGCGTTCGACAGCGAGAAGCCGGTGCTGGCGGCGAGGCCCTGGCCGTTGTTGATCGGGGGCGGCTGGCCGCCGGTATACGGCAACGGCGCCAGGTTGGCGCCCGGGGCGATCATGCCGCCCGACACCCGGTTCGGGTGCGAACTCTTGATGGACGCGAACGAGGCCCAGTTGATGCCGCTCTGGAAGCTGTCGTTCAATTCCACTTCCAGTATCTTGGCTTCCAGGATCACCTGGCGGTCGACCGCCAGCTGGGTGGCCTTGAGATAGGCGTCGACGCTGCGCAGTTCTTCCGGCATGGCGCGGATCACCAGCACCCCCGACTGCGGACTGATCACCACGCTGCGCCCGCCTTCCTTGGAGCCGACGATGGCTTCCAGCGCGGCCTTCAGCTCGCTCCAGAAGTCGTTGTCGGACGTGGTGCGGATGTCGGTGCTGTCGATCTGCACGTTGCCGCCGCCGAGCGGATTCGAGCCGCCATCGCTGCCCTGGTTGCCCTGGCCGCTCGCGCTGTTGCGGGTGCCGGTGCCGTCGCGGCCGGCGTCGGCCACCGAGGTCGAACTGACCCGCAGGTTCGAGGTGCCGCGCCGCTTGGCGGTCAGGTAGTTCACCTGGAACATCCGGGTCTGCATCGTCAGCGGACGAATAGTGATGCGGGTGCCGTCGATCCTGTAGTCGTAGCCGTACATCTCGCGGATCGCCTCCAGGGTCTCGGCGATGGTCACGTCCTTCAGGTTGGCGCTGATGTTGCCCGACACGTCGGGATGGACCAGCATGTTGTAGCGCGTGCCGGCAACGATCGAACGGAAGAACTGCTGCGCCGGCACGTTGTTGAACGAGACGTTGAAGCGCTCTTCCAGGGCCGGCCTGGCCTTGGGCAGCTGGCTGGCCAGCGCGCTTGCCGGCGGCAGCAGCGCGTCGGCGACGGCGGCCTCGACCGCTGGCGCTTGCGCCGGTTTGGCCTGGGCCTTGGCCATCTCCTTGCCGATCGCATCATAGGTCTCGTGCTGCGCGGCGCTCTGGCAGCCGGCGAGCAGCAGCGCGCCGGCGACGGCGGCGGCCGGGAGGGAAAGCTTGTTCATCATGGTCCGTGGCTTGGAGCGATTCGTCATTGGGCGGCGGGCGTCATGCCGGCGATGGTGGGGTCGAGCGGCTCCAGGCGCAGCACCTGGCGCTCGCGGCCGCGCACCAGCTCGACCTGGTTCTCGGTCATGCGCGCCACGCGCGCGCCGCGGAAACTGCCGCCCAGGCGCACGGTCTCGCCGTCGATCACGGCCACGTGGCGCCCGCCGGCGCGCGGCGAGATCAGCACCGACTGCAGGCGCGGCAGGCCGTCGCCGGCACCCTCGGCACGGCTGGTGTCGAAGGCCGCGGGCGGGCGGGTCGGGTCGGCCAGGCTTTGCGCGGCGGCCGGGAGGCTTGCCAGCAGGATTGCCACACTCGGGGCGAGGATCAGTTTTTTCACAGCTTCATCCATTTGCGGTCCAGACTCAGGGTGTACAGCGTGAGCGTCAGCCGCGCGGCCGGGTAGGCTTCCACGTCGAGCTGGGCGCGGCCCCAGAACAGACGGGTGGGCATCGCTTCGAGCGCGCTCATGTAATCGACCATGTCGAGATAATTGCCGCGCACGGTGACTTCGACCCCGTGGCGGTACAGCAGGACGGGAACAGGCGCCTGTCCCGCGGCGGCCGGGGCATCAAGGGCCGCAGGCGCGGCGCCGGTCGGGGCCACCGCAGCGCCCTGCGCGCCGAGCGAGGACATCGACTCGACCGGCAGCGTGCGCATCGACACCAGTTTCAGGCGCGTGTTGGCGCGCAGGATGGTGTCGACCAGAGGCGCCATGCGCTCGGGCGGCACCAGGCCATGTTCCATCGCCAGCAGCGAGTCACCCAACGCGGCGGTTTCCTGCCGGATGGCCTGCAGCTTCTCGCGCGCCGGCGCATCCGGATCGACCCGGTAGGCCTGCACCCGGGCGGCGATCTCGCCGTCGATGCCGATCAGCTTGTTCTGCTGCTGGTCGATCTGCTCGCGCAAGGCGTCCTGCTCGCGGTAGAGCGGTCCGAGCACGGCGCTGTGGCCGATGAACAGGATCACCGCGGCGGCGGCCGCGAACAGCAGGCCGCGCTCGCGCAGCGTGAGCGCGTCGATGCGCGCCATCAGTTCGAGGATGCGCGCCTTCATTTGCGCGGCTCCTCGGGCCTGGACTCCAGGCTGAACTCGACCCAGGGCGCCGGAGCAGCGGCCGCGGCCGCGGCAGCCTCGGTCCCGGCGCCGCTCGGCGGCGCCGGCTGGCTGATCGACAGGCTGGCAAAGGATTTGCCCTGCATCAGCGGCTCGCCGGTCAGGCGCGCCAGGTAGCCCGGCACCGTGGCCGGGTCGAGGGTGCGGCCGCGGATGCCGATGTCCCTGCCGCCGCCGGACACGTTCACGCCGGTCAGCCACAGGCCGCTCACGCTCTGGCGCGCCAGGGCCTTGAAGTAGCCCGCGTAGCCGGCGGTGTCGCCCAGCTCGCCACGCTCGATCACGCGCGCGATGTCGCGCAGCGCGGCCAGCTGGGCCTGGGCCTCGGCGATCTCGGCGTCCAGTTCCTTGCTTTTCTGGCGCGGCGCGAAGTCGAGGTTCACGCTGGCCAGGCGCGCCTCCTTGCGCTCCAGCCGGACGGCGCCCGCCTGCGCCTGCGCCTGCAGGCTGGCGCTCTGCAGCCGGCCATAGCCGGCCAGCGCGGCGATGCCGCCCATCAGCACCAGCAGCGACAGCGCCATCGTGGCCGCGGTCAACACCTTCTTCTGCGGCTGGAAGGCCGGGTTGAACAGGTTGATCTGCTGGCTCATGGCGCCGCCTCCGTGCGCAGGGCGGCGCCCAGCGGGATGAAGAAGCGCCCCTGCAGCGCCCGGTCCTGCAGTTCGGGGGTGCGCGCCAGGTCGAACACCGTGGCCAGGTCGAGGGTCTCGACCGGCGTGTACAGGTTGCTCGACAGGTATTCGTCCAGGCCGGTGACGGCAGACGGCCCGAGCACCAGCTTGGCAATGCTGATGAAGGAATACTGCCGCTCGAAGTTGTCGAGCGAACGCTGCAGCTCGAGGGTGATGCGGTCGAAGCTGGCGTGCTTGCGCTCGTGATCGGGCTCGAGCAATTGCTCGAGCGTGACGTCGATCCGGCGCGACAGGTAGAGTTCGCCACGCCAGGTCACGGTCAGCAGGCCGCCCTCAAGGCCGAACGAGAGCATGGCCACGCCGCGGTTTTCGGGCGCGATCAGTGCCGAGACGTTGCGCTGCGCCGTTTCCGGGATGTCGATGACTTCCAGCCCCAGCTTCGCATCCAGGAACAATTGCTGGCGCGGCTTGATGACGCTATTGCGCGCCGCCACCGCGAACACCGACTGCTGGGCGCGCACCTGGCCGGCATCCGTGGGAATGTCGAGCACGTCGACGGTGGCCTCAAGGATCGGGAAATCGAGGATGTCCTTCAGGCGCCAGCGCACCGCCGTCTTCATCTCCTCGCGCGGCACGTTCGGCGCTTCCAGGTTGATCACCTGGTACTCGCCCGGCGCGAGCAGGGTCGCGCAGCGGTAGGCATGGGCCTGGATCTCGCGTGCGGCCTTGTCGAGCAAAGCCGCATCCGGCTTGCCCGGGAAAAAGTGAGCAAAGCGCAGGCAAGGCAGACCTTCCGCGACCGGCTTGACGCTGGCGGCGACCACGCCGTCCGCCTGGACGGCGATGCTCAGCCAGCCATCTTTTTTCTTATTTCTTTTAAAGAAACGCATGCGTTGGATCGCGGAAATAATTCATTACGGCAAAGGCTTGATTATATTCAAGCCGCGCCGAAAGCGATCACAAAAAGTGGACCCAGCCCTCAAAACTGGCAGTTTTTGGGCTGCTTTGCCACGTTTCGTTGTCAATACATCTCGCGCACGTAGATCACGGGGCTCTTGAACTGCCCAAAGCTGATGCGGCCTTTCGTGCTGGGCAGGTAAGGCAGCGCCTCCTGGGCATCGATAAACAGGTCGACGGTGCCGCTCTTGTCGGCCGTGAGCGGCGCCAGGATCAGGCTGGCCTTGCCCTGATCCAGCAACGGCAGCGTGATGGTGTCGCCGCTGCTCCCGAATACCTTGATGGCGGGGTCGCAGGCGCCGGCGCTATCGGTGCGCAGGCTGCGCCGGCAGGCCGAAAACCGGACCTTGCCTTGCACCGCCTCGGTTTGCGTGACGCCGGTGTTGTGCTCCCAGGCATGGCCGCTCCAGAACTGGGCGTGCAGCGGCACCGCCGTCCTGGCAAGGGGCGTGCCGATCACGTTGTTCACCAGCAGGCGGCCGTTCACCACCATGATGCCGCCTTCCACGGAGTCGGCCTTTTGCAGGCGCAGCGAACTGATGGTCACTTCCTTGTCCTCCCCGGCGGTCTTGCGCCGATCCCGGGCGGTGGCGCGCACGTGCACGGCGCTGGGCGGGGTCCAGCCGCGCGTTGCCGTCTCGGCGTGGTAGCCGACTTCGAGCCGGAAGCTGACGTCGTCGCGCGCAGTAACCGGCTTGTCCTCTCCGCTCACGAAAGTTCCGGGAGGCTTGTCGTCCGTGCCCGGCGCACTCACGGCAGTCAACTTGATGGCGGGCACCAGCGCTCCATCGAAGCCCCGCAGCACGTTCCCGTTGCGGCCATAAGCCGTGACGGTCACCGTGAACGGCTGCCCCGAATATACCGCGCGCGAGATCAGCTGCGGCGCGGCTCCCGGGCAGCTCATCCGCTTCAGGCAGCCGAAACCCTTCTCGGTCTGGGTCTTGAAGTAATGCGGATAGAAGCGCCCGACGCCGACCGGATCGAGACTCAGCGATTTGACGCCCAGGTAATTTTCGAGGTTGATGCCGAGCATGGCGACACCCGCCTCGTTCCAGGCAAAGCTGCGCTGCACGGAAGCGTTGCCTTCCCAGGCAGTTTGCGGGACCAGGGGCTTCTCAGCCTGATCTTCGCCATCGGCCACGACCTTCAAGCGCTCGGCCAAGGCGAACTCGCCGGACTCGTTGCCGAAGTTCTTCAAGGGGCCGATGTCGTCATGCCCGCGCGCGCTCACCACCACCTGGAAGGGCTCGCCCGCTTCGGCAAAGCCGGGCTCGCCTAGTGTCGTGGTGCGCGGATTGGCGACCCCGTCGGGGCGCTGGAAACGCGCCTCGAGATACTGCGGCACCGAGGCGAAGCTGACCTTGCCGGTGTTGCCGGCGTCGTCGCGCACGCGCAGCGTCACCAGGCCCACGTCCGGATAATGGAACTCGGCGGGTGTCGACGGCGTGTTGGCGGGGAATGTCGGTGTGGCCCCGGCGCCGCTGCCGGCGGCCAGCGGGGTGCCGTTCGGGACGCAGGTCGACAGCGGCACGCCATAGCTGCCGGTGGTGTTGGCGGTCCGCGCCGGATTGTTGCACTCGAGGCTGTAACGCAGGTTTGCAACGGTCGAGGCGGTCGTGCTCAAGGGCTTGGCGACGCCGTTGTCGGCACGGGTCAGGTAGATCAGCTGCTTGCTGCCCGCCACCACCGGCCCGGCAAACAGCGCGCAGCCGCCGCCCGAAGCCTGGATCTTATCACCCGGCTTGCACGCGCCGACCGTGAATACATAAGGATCCTTGTTGACCGGCTCGCCGCCGGTGTCGCCTTCGACCGTCGACTTGTTATTGCCGGGTACGCCGTCCCCGGTTCCGCTCACTTCGGCGGTGTTGACGATCCTGCCCTCGGCGGTGATCTTCCCCTTGACCTGGAGGCTCGCGCTGGCGCCGGGGGCCAGCGCCTTGTCGTACTTGCAGGTGACGGTCTGGCCGGCTGCCGTGCAGGTCCAGTCCACGCCGCCGGCCGATACGTAGGCGAGCGCCGCCGGCAGCGTGTCGGTGACCTGGACCTGGGCGTCGGCGCGCGCGCCCTCGTTGCTCACGGTCAAGGTATAGGTGATCTCGTTGCCAAGCTTGAATTCGCCCGCCTGGGTCTTTCTGATCGACAGGTCGGCGGGTTTGGACGGCAGCGCCACGATCGCCGCGCCGAGCAGGACCCGGTCGGACTCGGTGGTGAACACCGCATTCGCATCGATCGGCCTGGCCGGCGGCGCAGGCAGATTGACCACGTCGAAGTCGATGCCGAGCGAGTTTTCGTCGGCATTCGCGCCGCTCTTGGAATTGAAGGCGTTCTGCTTCTGGATGAAGGGCTCCCCGCGCAGCAGCTCGCCGGCGAAGCGCACTTCGTCGCCCTTCTGGTTGCCGGTCTTGTCGCCTTCCCAGACGATGTAGCCGAAGCGGCCGGATCCCGTATTGCCGGCGGGCGGCGTGTAGTCGGGCATCTTCACCGTGACGCTGTTGTACTTGATCGCCTGCAGGCCTTCGTACACGTTGACGGTGCGGTAGCGCTCGTTCTTGTGGGCGTAGACCACCGCCAGCGCGAAGCCGGCCACCATGCTGTTCTCCTTCTGCTTCTTCGAGCAGTAGGTGTCCGAGGTATCCACCGTCAGGCCAGCAAAGCTAAAACTGGTCTTGCCTTGCGCCAGGCTGGTCACATCCGCCGCCGCGGCAAAGTAGGTGAAGCCGTCGATCGAGGAACTGTAGCGGCGGTCGGCGGCGGCCCTGACCGCCGTGCCGTTCATGCTGACCTCGGCGTCGATGGCGCCGGTGCCGGCCCAGTACAGGGTGGCCGACACGATGCTGGCCTCGCTGGGCAGGGAGAGGCCAGCCTGCGCGCTGGAGACAAGGTCGCAGACCTTGGCGCCGCCCGCCCTGCTCTGCAGACTGGCCTGGGTGCCGGCAAAATTGATGTTGCCTTCGAAGGTCTTGGCCAGGGCCAGCGGGGTGGCGGCGGCAGGATGAGCCCAGGCGGCGAGGCCGGCGCACAGGGCGAGACAGGGTAGGGTCAGCGGTGTCTTCATATTTCCACTTCGAGCCTGCGTTGGACGAAATCGGGATGGTTCGGAACTTTGCCGCCGCAGACGCCGTCGACCGGCTGGTTGCAGGCGACGGCGGCGATGCGCCAGCGCATGACCGGCTCCTCGTCGAGGTTTCTCAGGTCGGTAATAGCCTGGCACTGCACCGTCACGCGAAAGCTCGCCAGCACGCTCGCGGCCGGGAAGCCGAAAGAACGGTCCGCGCAGCGTTGATGGCGCAGCTGCTCGTACAGGCCCCACTCGAGCCCGGCGCGCGCGGCCTGGTAGGCCCTGGCGCCCTCCAGGTCCAGGTTGCTGCTGGCCTGCTGCGAGGTGAATAGCGTCACCGACGCCACGCCCAGGCCGGCCAGCACCACCAGCAGGAAGATCGCCGTGACCAGGCCGACGCCGGCCTGGCGCCGGACGCCGCGCTTGCGGAGGAGATACTCGCGTCGTTTCATGGCGTATTGTCCACGTGGACCTGGCTGGCGAGCCGCACCAGCGCATCGTCGCCCTTGCCGTTGCCGGCAAACAGGGCCAGGTTCAGCACCACCAGCGCGCTGCGGCGCAGGGCTTCGCTGCCGTAGCGGAACACGTGCTCGCAGTCGGCCACGCGCGCCGCGATCACGGCGCGCTGCGCGTTTTCCGGCGCCGCCTGCTGGGTGGGCGAGATCGCATAGCCCCAGTAGCGCACCAGCTCCCTGCCGCCGTCCGGGCGCGTTTCGCAGGCGTAAGTAACGGGACCGGTGACCACCTGGAAGCGGTTGCTGGGCGAACGCATCGGCGTGGCCTGGGTGGCGAAGGGATTGTTCTGCAGCGTCACGATCGGGTTGTTCTCCGAGCTGCGGTCGACCGAGGCGACCCGCGCGATATTGATCCCCGTGCCCAGCGGGACATAGCGGTAGGCGTCGGACTCGCTGTCTTCCGGGTTGCCGAGGTTGTAGACGACGATGAAGTCGCCCGCCTCGATGCGCGGCCTGGTGCCGCCCACGGCGGTGAAGCTGACCTTGCCCGGCTCGTCGAAATCGAGCACCGGGAAATCCTCAACGTCGTCGTCCAGGGTCAGGTAGCGCCCGCCGGCGCGGGTCAGCAGGAATTCGACCGCGCTGCCATCCTTGTTGACGCGCACGCTGTTGGGCAGCGCCAGGCGCAGGTCGCGCGCGATGCGGCGCAGCGCCAGGTCGGCTTCGTCGGTCGCGGCGGCGCGCACGCGGGTATCGACATAGCCCTGCACCGGGGCGCGGATGAACACGGCGACGATGGCGCCGATGATGCCGATGATGACGATCACCAGGATCGCCTCGATCAGGGTGAAGCCGCGGGCGCGGCAGGCTTGGTGTGGCGCGCGCATGGGATTCACAGGAAATTCGGCGCGTAGCGCGTGCGATAGCCGTCCAGGACCAGGGTCTGGCCGTCGTAGCGCACCTCCACGCGGATGCGCAGCACGTCGACGTCGGCCGAGGCGGCGCCGGCGACAGGGATGCCGCCGATCGATTCCGGCGTGATCGTCAGCGTGGCGCTGTAGCCCGCCACGTTCATCGCCTGGCCGTTGGCGTCCACGAGCTGCCCTGCCTCGTCGTTGAAGGCGCCCTGGGCGACATTCGCCGCGCCGACGTAGTCGTTGATGTTGTCGAAGGGGCGCGTGCCGCCCGCTTCCGGGCCCCAGTTCTCGGGGATGTCGCACTCGAGGCTGCTCTTGACGTTCTCGTCGCCTGCCTTGTCCGCGCCCGGGTCGCAGAAGGAAAAGCGCGCCAGTTGCACTTCCTCCAGCAGGCCTTCGGCGATCATCAGGGCCTGCTTGCGGCGCAGCGGATCGGCGCTGCCCTTGGTGGTGAGGTTCAGCACGCCGATGATGGCGGCCAGCGCCACGCCGACGATCAGGATGAACATGATCAGCTCGATCATGGTCAGGCCCGCCTGGGCGCGGCGACGCTTCAGCTTACTGGACATAGCCGGTCTCCCGGTGCACCGTCACGCTGCGGCTTTCGCCCGGGCTGGCGATGGTCAGGACCAGGCTGCCGGGCATGCTCGGGCGGCCCAGCGCATCGAAGGAAAATTCGGTCAGCGCCGTCGAGAGCGACACCTGCACGCCTTCGGGCACGCCAAGGCAGTACCAGCCCTCGTCCTGGCAATGGGTCGTGGAGGCTTCCCCGCCGACACCGGACGCCGGGGCGGCGATCCGGTCGGCCGGCGCACAATTGCCCTTCGGTGCGTCGGCGCACAGGGCGATGCGCTTGTCGTCGAGCTGCACGAAAACGGGAGTATTGCGGGCGATCGCGGTCTTCTGGGCGTAGCGCAGCAGCGCCCGGGCCTGGTCGGCGAAAGCCTCGGCATCGAAGCCGCTGCGCTCGAAGAAGCGGCCGGCGGCGATCGCGCCCAGGATGCCGATGAGGACCATCACGATGATCAGTTCGACCATCGTGAAACCCTGCTCCCGGCGCGCGGCACGGGAACCGTTCCAGTTGCTGGGGGCGATCAAGCGGGCTCCGTCCACGTGAAAAAGGCATGGCCATCAACGAAGGCCATGCCGGTCACAAGGTCGCCAGGCGAACTTATTCGCAATCGGCCACGTTCAGCGCGACAACCGGAGCGACATTCCTGGTCCCGCCGCCAGTAGCGGTAGCGGTGGTTGCCTGGGTGTAGGTCAGCTGGCAGGTGGTGCGGGTAGCGGCCGAGATCTTGGCTGGCGAAATCGTCAGCACGCCGTTGGCTGCGGTGATGGTGTAGTCGGCGCTGGTCAGGCCGGCTGCGTTGGCAAATGCGGTCGACGCGGCCGGATAGCCGTTGACGATGCCGACATTGGTGCCTTCGACGTTGAGGGTGGTCGCGCTCGCATCCATCAGCCACTTGGCGTGGAAGATGGATGCCGACGAATTGATCGAGCCCTGGGCCGCTCTCAGCGAAGCGGCGCGCGCGTCGCCGCCCAGGCTGGCAAACTTCGGCAGCGCGGTGGCGGCCAGAATGCCCAGGATCACGATCACGACGATCAGTTCGATCAGGGTGAAACCACCCTGTGCGCTCTTGCTGGAAAACTTGTTCATGTAATTCTCTCCGTTGAAGTTTGCGGGTGAGCCCGCGGTCTTGAAATTATCTGGATCCGGTCCCGACCTCGTCGATGACCAGTGTCCCGTGGCCGCTCCCGGCCTGATGGTACGAACTAGACAATTCTACCTTGAATTTAAGCAATTTAGATGTCTGAAAAGAAAAAGTGTCGCTACTTAGCACATAGTTGACAGTACGATCAGTGCGATCGAAAAACCAGGCACCCCGCCGTAGCATGTCCGGGTCGGGCGCGTAGTACTCACCGAGGTAGTTCGCAGGCTGCCTGAGGAGCCAGCCCATCGGATTTTCTTGCAATAATGAAAATGCAGCATTCCGGCCCGCGGCCGCGACCAGTTGCGTTTCACGCGCTGCCAGCGCGGTGCGCAGCGCACCCACCACGTGGTAGACGGCGGTACGCTCCGATTGCGCACGCCACTCGAGCAGGCGCCCCAGCAGCATCCCCGCCAGCAAGCCCATGACGATGACGCACACCACGAACTCGAAGCGGGTCGCCCCGCGCTGGCGGGCGGGTAGCATCACTTGCCTCCGTGTAGCGCCGCCTTGCCGAGGTCCCAGATCGGCAGGAAGATGCCGAGCGCCAGCACCAGCACCATCGCGCCCAGGAAGGTGATCAGGATCGGCTCGATCTGGCTCGACAGGGTCTTCAGTTCGTAGTCCACCTCGCGCTCGTACATCTGGGCGATCTCGTCCATCAGGTCGTCGAGCGAGCCGGACTCCTCGCCCACCGCGATCATCTGCAGCACGATCGGGGTGAACACGCCCGCCGCGATCGAGGTGCGCAGGATGCTCTCGCCGCGTTCGACGCCGTCGCGCATGCCCTCGATGCGCGCGCTCAGGTAGGCGTTGTCGGCGGTCTGGGCCACCACCGTCAGGGCCTGCACGATCGGCACCCCGCTGCGGGTCGACAGCGCGAAACTGCGGGCGAAGCGCGCCATGGTCGCCTTGTGGATGATCTTGCCCGCGATCGGCAGGCGCAGCTTGTGCTTGTCCCAGGCCAGCCTGCCCTTGGCGGTGCCGACCCAGGCGCGAAAGCCGAACACCGCGCCGGCCGCCATCGCCGCCATCGCGGGCCAATAGGCCACCGTGAAATTCGAGGTCGACAGCAGGATCCGCGTCATCAAGGGCAGCTCGGCGTTGAAGGACTTGAACACCGCGGCGAACTGCGGAATGACGAACACGTTGACGATCACCATCGCGATCGCCATGGCGATCACGACGAACGTCGGGTAGCGCATCGCGGTCTTGACCCGCTCGCGCATGTCGCGGTCGAACTCCAGGTGGTCGAACAGGCGCAGGAAGACTTCTTCCAGGCGGCCGGTCATCTCGCCCACCCTCACCATCGACAGGTAGAAAGTATTGAAGACCTTCGGGTGGCGCGTCATCGCGGCCGACAGTTCGCGCCCCGCGTCGAGCGACTCGCGCAGGTCCTTGATGACCCGGCCGAAGGACTTGTTGATGGCCGATTCCTGCAGTCCGGCCAGGCCGCGCATGATCGGCACGCCAGATTTCAGCAGCGTGTAGAGCTGGCGGCTGAACAGCTGCACGTCCATCGAGGTGATCTTTTTCTCGGACAGGCGCGCCAGCAGGCCTTCGCCGCCGTCCTTCGACGCCGGTCCCTTGCGGCTGGGGCTGATCTCGATGGGCGTGGCGCCGCTGCCGAACAGCTGGTCGGCCACGGCGCCGCTGTCGGCGCCCTCGAGGACGCCCTGCAGCAGTTCGCCGGCGGCGTTGCGCGCCTTGTAGGAAAAATAGGGCATCAGTCGTCGTACTGGTTACTGATGCGCATCGCTTCGGCGA
Source organism: Massilia sp. (assembly GCF_046293535.1). NCBI lineage: Bacteria > Pseudomonadati > Pseudomonadota > Betaproteobacteria > Burkholderiales > Oxalobacteraceae > Massilia > Massilia sp. Next base: position 43,275 of record NZ_JBKBOV010000016.1, read on the forward strand.
TGGTGGTCCTGCCCTGCACCGCCAGGCTCACGCCATGCCGGCGCAGGGTCTCGCCTCCCATCTCGGCATGCGCCACCTTCAGGAAATGCGAGGGGTCCGGATGGTTGGCCGCCTCGGTGACGGCGCGGGTCATCTCGAGCAGCTCATAGACCCCGGTACGGCCGCGGAAACCCGTGCCGTTGCAGTGCGAGCAGCCCTTGCCGTGGAAGAAGGGCGTTGTCCCGGCGCGCTCGCCCAGTTCCGCGCGCAGCCAGTTCACCTCGCCCGGCGTCGGCTGGTAGGAGGTGGAGCAGCTCTCGCAGATCACGCGCACCAGGCGCTGGGCCAGCACCGCCTGCAGGGAGCCGCCCACCATGTAGCGCGGCACGCCCATGTCCATCAGGCGCAGCGGGGTCGAGGCGGCGTCGTTGGTGTGCAGGGTCGAGAGCACCAGGTGGCCGGTCATGGCGGCGCGCAGGCCGATCTGGGCGGTCTCCTGGTCGCGCATCTCGCCGACCAGCACGATGTCCGGGTCCTGGCGCAGCGCCGAGCGCAGCACGCGCGCGAAGGAGAGTTCGATCTTGTCGTTGACCTGCACCTGGTTCACGCCCTTGAGGCGGTATTCGACCGGGTCCTCGACCGTGATGAGCTTCTTCTCCACCGAGTTCAGCTCGGACAAGGCGCTGTACAGGGTGGTGGTCTTGCCACTGCCGGTGGGGCCGGTCACCAGGACCAGGCCGTTGGGGCGCTGCACCAGCGCGCGGAAGCGCTCGACGATGCGCGTCGGCATGCCGATCGCATCCAGGCGCAGCGTGGTGCCGCCCTGGTTCAACAGACGCATGACGACCGACTCGCCGTACTGGGTCGGCATGGTCGAGATACGCACGTCGATGCGCTGGTTGCGCACCTTGACCGCGAAGCGGCCGTCCTGCGGCAGGCGCTTTTCCGAGATGTCGAGGTCGGCCATGAGCTTGAGGCGCAGGGCCAGCGGGGTGGCCACCTTGATGTCGGCCTCGGTCTGCAGGTGCAGCACGCCGTCGATGCGGAAGCGGATCTGCAGGCGGCCGTCCTGCGGCTCGATGTGGATGTCGGAAGCGCGCACCTGGGCCGCGTCGTCGAACACCGACTGCAGCAGCTTGACGATCGGCGCTTCTTCCAGCCCCGGGTTGGCGGCCAGCGCACCGAAGTCGATCGAGGTGTCGCCCAGGTCCTGCTCGACCTCGCGCGCGAAGTCGGTGATCTGCTCGGTGCGGCGATAGATGCGGTCGATCGCGCCCAGCACCTCGGTCTCGTTGACGACCGCCAGCTCGACGGTCTTCTTCAGCAGGCGCGCGATCTCGTCGTAGGCGAACAGGTCGGTGGGGTCGGAGACGCCCACCAGCAGGGTCTCGCGGCGGTCTTCCAGCACCAGCGCGCGAAAGCGCCGCGCGGCCGTTTCCGGCAACAGCCGCACCAGTTCGGCGTTGATGTTGTAGAACTTGAGGTTGATGTAGGGGATGTTCAGCTGGCGCGCCAGCGCGCCCGAAATCTGGTCTTCGGTGACGAAGCCGCTCTCGACGAACACGCGACCGAGCTTGCGCCCGGTGCGTTTCTGGTCCGCGAGCGCCTGGTTGAGCTGCTCTTCCGACAGCAGCTTCTGCTGGATCAGCACCTCGCCGAGGCGAATTTTTTCCGGCCTTGCCATGAACATCCCTTTTAGTTATTGCTTGCAATGAACATTTTATGCCAGAACGTGTAGGAGTTGACCTACGGAATTGGCCAATACGGGGCAAAGTGTCGCCGTTTCGCCATAATGAAATGACATCGCGTGTAAGATGGCCGGGAAAACGACAAGGAGCCCCATGGAAGACCCACGCACCCGGCGCCGTCGCGTCTACCTGATGCGGCATGGCAGCGTCACCTACTTCGACGAGACCGGCAAGCCCTTCCTCCCCGAGACCGTGGCCCTGAATCCGGCCGGCCAGGCCCAGGCCGACGCCGCCGGCATCGCCTTTCGCGACGCCGGCGTGCGCTTCGACCGCGTCATCACCTCAGGCCTGCCGCGCACCGTGGAGACCGCGCGCCGGGTACTGGCGGCGAGCGGCCAGCAGATCGCACCCGAAACCTGGCCGGACCTGATTGAAATCCGCGGCGGGCGCCTGGCCGCGATTCCCGCGGGCGAACTGCGGCGCGCCTTCACCGGCGCCTTCGAGGGCCTGGTGGACGAAGATCAGCGCTTCCTCGGCGGCGAATCGGTCGGCGCCATGATGGACCGGGTCCACCCGGCCATCGCGCGCCTGCGCGCCCAGGACGATTGGGACACCGTGCTGCTGGTCCTGCACGGGGGCGTGAATTGCGCCATCCTGTCGCTGGCCCTGACCGGGCAGCGCCTGTTCCTGGGTGGATTGTCGCAGGCGGCCGGCTGCATCAATGCGCTCGACGTGGGCGCCGAACCGCGCGACTGGGTGGTCCGCTTCGTCAACTACCTGCCCCCTGGGCCGCTGCACCCGGACGCGCGCGCCACCACCATGGAGCAGCTGTTCGAGCAGTACCGCAAGGGCCGCTGAAGCGATTGCCACGCAAAGAAATAGCACGCCCGTGCCTTTCACGGCTAGAATGGACCATAAAACACAACAACGGAGACGCGATGTACGAGGAAATGATGGGCACCAAGCCCGTGTCCGAACGCCAGCGCTTCGACGCCGCGGCCCTCGGCGCCTGGCTCGAGGCGAATGTGGACGGCTACCCGGGCGGCGCCCCCGAGGTCGAACAGTTCAAGGGGGGCCAGTCGAATCCCACCTTCCGGCTCGCCGCGGGGCGCGGTGCCAACTGCGCGCGCTACGTGCTGCGCACCAAGCCCGGCCCGGCCGCCAAGCTGCTGCCTTCGGCCCATGCGGTCGACCGTGAGTTCCGCGTCATGGGGGCGCTGCACGGCGCCGGCTTCCCGGTACCGCGCCAGTACGCGCTGTGCCTGGACGAGGGCATCATCGGACGCGCCTTCTACGTGATGGAATGCGTCGAGGGCCGCGTGCTGTGGGACCAGTCGCTGCCCGGCATGTCGCCGCAGGAGCGCGCCGCCATCTACGACGAGCAGAACCGCGTGATCGCGCAGTTGCACACGATCGACTACGCCGCCATCGGCCTGGCCGACTACGGCAAGCCGGGGAATTACTTCGCGCGCCAGATCGAGCGCTGGACCAAGCAGTACCAGGCGTCCGCGACCGAGCCGATCGAGGCCATGGAGCGCCTGATCGAATGGCTGCCGGAGCACATCCCGCCGGGTGAGGACACCAGCATCGTGCATGGCGACTACCGCCTGGACAACATGGTCTTCCATCCCACCGAGCCGCGCATCCTGGCGGTGCTGGACTGGGAACTGTCCACCCTCGGCCACCCGCTGGCCGATTTTTCCTATCACTGCATGAGCTGGCACATTCCGCCGGGGCGCTTTCGCGGCATCGCCGGCCTGGACCTGGAATCGCTCGGCATTCCCCTGCTGTCCGACTACGTGGCGCGCTACTGCGAACGCACCAAGAAGACTGTGCGTGCCGAGGACTTCGACTTCTACCTGGCCTACAACATGTTCCGCCTGGCCGGCATCATGCAGGGAATCATGAAGCGCTACGTGGACGGCACGGCGTCCAGCGCGCAGGCCCTCGAGAACGGCAAGGCCGCCCGCCCGATGGCCGAGATGGCGTGGCAGTTCGCCAGCCGCAGCCGCTGATCCACCCTACAAGGACACATCCATGGACTTCGCCTATTCCGAACGCTGCAGGGAACTGCAGGCGCGCCTGCTCGCCTTCATGGAGCAGCACATCTATCCGAACGAACAGGCCTTCAACGAGGAGATCGCGGCCAATGCACGCGAACGCGGCACGCGCTGGCTACCGCTGGCGCTGATCGAGCGCCTCAAGCCGCTGGCGCGCGAGGCCGGACTGTGGAACCTGTTCCTGCCGCGCTCGGCGCGCGTCCCCGAGGGCCTGTCGAACCTCGATTACGCGCCGCTGTGCGAGATCATGGGCCGGGTGCCCTGGGCGCCGGAAGTGTTCAACTGCTCGGCGCCCGACACCGGCAACATGGAAACCCTGGAGCGCTACGCGCCGGAACACATCAAGGAACAATGGCTGGAGCCGCTGCTGCGCGGCGAGATCCGCTCGGCCTTCGCCATGACCGAGCCGGGCGTGGCCTCGTCGGACGCCACCAACATCGCCACCCGGATCGAACGCGTTGGCGACGATTACCTCATCGATGGCCACAAATGGTGGATCTCGGGCGCCGGCGACCCACGCTGCAAGGTCTTCATCGTGATGGGCAAGACCGACCCGGAGGCAAGCCGCCACCGGCAGCAGTCGATGATCCTGGTGCCGGCCGATACCCCGGGCATCACCATCGTGCGCCCACTGCCGGTGTTCGGCTACGACGACGCGCCGCACGGCCACTGCGAGATCCGGTTCGACAAGGTGCGCGTCCCGGCATCGAACATGCTGCTGGGCGAAGGGCGCGGCTTCGAGATCGCCCAGGGCCGCCTGGGGCCGGGCCGCATCCACCATTGCATGCGCGCCATCGGCGTGGCCGAGCGCGCGCTCGAACTGATGTGCAAACGCCTGGACACCCGCGTGGCCTTCGGGCGCAAGCTCGCCGACCAGGGGGTCTGGCGCGAGCGCATCGCGGAAAGCCGCATCCGCATCGACACCGCGCGCCTCCTGACCCTGAAGGCCGCCTACATGATGGACACGGTGGGCAACAAGGTGGCCCAGGCCGAGATCGCGATGATCAAGGTGCTGGCGCCGAACGTCGCCCAGGACGTGCTCGACTGGGCGATCCAGGCCCATGGCGCGGCCGGCGTCTCGGACGAATTCCCGCTGGCCTACCAGTGGGCGGCGAACCGAAGCCTGCGGCTGGCGGATGGGCCGGACGAGGTGCACCGCAATGCGATCGCCAAGCTGGAGCTGGCGAAGTATGCGGGACCGGCGACATAATCAGCAAGTCGTCCCGGCGCAGGCCGGGACCCAAGTTCGCTTGCACGGTGACGACTGTCCAGCGAGCGAAACTCCGAAACGCCAACTCGTTTCACGCATACGCCCGCACCAGGAACTCGGCGACACACACCGGCTTCGCACCCTCCCCCTCCGGTTCGACCGTCACGTTCCACGTCAGCTGCACCCCACCCTCGATCGGATCGCAGGCCGCCAGCAGCCACCGGCCGCGCACCCGGCTCCCGCTCGGCAGCGGCGCCGGAAAGCGCACCCGGTTGAGCCCGTAGTTCAGGCCCATGCGCATGCCGTCGATCGACAGCGCGCTTTCCAGCATGGCCGGCAGCAGCGACAGCGTCAGGAAGCCGTGCGCCACCGGCGCGCCGAAGGGCGACTCGCGGGCGCAGCGCCCGGGATCGACGTGGATCCATTGGCGGTCTTCGGTGGCCTCGGCAAAGACCTTGATGCGCTCCTGGCCGACCTCGAACCAGTTCGAGACGGCGACCTCGCTTCCCACCAGCTGCGGCAGACCTGCGAAAGCAATCGTTCTAGGCATCGGCCCCACCCCCGGGACGGCGCCCGAACATGCCCATGCCCTCGATGGTGCAGATCTCCTCGCCGTGCTGGTTGGTCGCGGTCCACTTCGACCACACCACGCCGCGGTCCGGCTTCGAGTTCGACGCCTTCACCTGGGTCGTGAGGTAGCGCACCCTGATCGTGTCGCCCGCGTGCAAGGGGCGCAGCCAGCGCACCCCGTCCAGGCCGGGCGAGCCCATGCTCGAGGCCGAACACATCAGGCCGTCGACGACCATGCGCATCATCAGGCTGCAGGTGTGCCAGCCGCTCGCGATCACGCCGCCATAGATCGAGGCCTGGGCCGCGTCGCGGTCGACGTGGAAGGGCTGCGGATCGAACTCGCGCGCGAAGGCGACGATCTCCTCCTCGCTGACGCTGCGCTCGCCGAGCTCGATCTCCTGGCCGGGGTAGAAATCCTCGAAATACCATTGACGCGTCATGTGCCCTCCCTTACGCGGCGTGCTGGAAGCCCGGCTGCGCCATGAAGCGCGCCAGGTGGTGGTCGCGGTCGCCCAGGCATAGCTCGATCATCGACAGGCGCTTGAAGTAGTGCGCGGCCGCCAGTTCGTCGGTCACGCCCATGCCGCCGTGCAGCTGCACCGCCTGCTGGCCGATGAAGCGGGCGGCCTGGCCGACCCGGTACTTGGCCGCCGACACCACGCGGCGCCGTTCCTCGGGGTCGGCGCCGTCCAGGGTGACCGCGGCCAGCAGCGCCATCGAGCGCGCCTGCTCCAGGTGAATGACCATATCCGCCATGCGGTGCTGCAGCGCCTGGAACTTGCCGATCGGGACGCCGAACTGCTGGCGCGTCTTGAGGTAATCGAGCGTGGCCTCGAACAGCGCCTCCATCGCGCCCAGCGCCTCCGCGCACAGGAGGCCGGCGCCATGATCGGCTCCCGCCTCCAGGATGTCCCAGCCGGCGTCCGGCGTGCCGATCACGGCCTCGCTCCCCAGTTGCACGCCGTCCAGGCGCAGGGTCGCGGCGCGCTGGCCGTCGAGGGTGCGGTAGCCGTCCAGTCGCAGGCCCGGCGCATCGGCCGGCACCGCGAACAGGGTGATGCCGGCCTGGTCGCGCTGGCCGCCGCCGCTACGCGCCGGCACCACCAGCACGCCGGCGCCAGGACCATGCACGACCGCGGTCTTCTCGCCATCCAGGCGCCAGCCGCCGTCCACGCGCTGCGCCCGGGTGGCGATGTCGCACAGTTCGTGGCGGGCCTGCCGTTCGCCCAGGGCGCAGGCCAGCTTCAGGCTTCCTTGCGCCACCTGCTCCAGCAGCGCGCCATGGGCGCCGCCCAGCGCCAGGAAACGGGTTCCCAGCACGGTGGCGAAATACGGTTCCACCACCAGGCCGCGGCCCAGTTCGCGCATCACCACGAACAGGTCGACCGCGGTGCCGTCGAAGCCGCCCTGCAGCTCCGGCACCGGCAGCGCCGTCATGCCCAGTTCGGCCAGCGTGGCCCAGGCCGCATCCGATGTCCCCTGGTGCGAGGCGACGATGGCGCGGCGCTGCTCGAAGCCGTAGTCGCGGCCGATCCAGCGCTTGAGCGCATCGGCGAACTGGAGCTGCTCTTCCTTGAAGTCGAAATGCATGGTGCTTCTCCTTACAGCCCCAGGATCATCTGGGAGATGATGTTACGCTGGATTTCGTTCGAGCCCCCGTAGATGGAGGTCTTGCGGTAGTTGAAGTAGTAGGACGCGAGCGGCGCGGCGTCGTCGTCGCCGGCGACGCTGTGTTCGGTGTCCCCCTCCAGGTAGGCCGGGTCGAAGGGCAGCGCCAGCGGGCCGGCCGCTTCCAGCATCAGTTCCGTGAGCGCCTGCTGGATGTCGGTGCCGCGCACCTTCAGCACCGAGGCTTCGGGTCCCGGCGCCTTGCTGGACTTGGCCAACACGCGCAGCACGGTCATTTCCAGCGCCATCAGTTCGATCTCGAGGTCCGCGACCTTGGCTCCGAACAACGGGTCCTCGAGCAGCGGGCGGCCGTTCTTCTGCTCGCGCCGCGCCAGGCGCTTGAGGAAGGCCAGCTCGCGCTTGCTGCGCCCGACCGCCGCGATGCCGGTGCGCTCGTGGCCCAGCAGGTACTTGGCGTAGGTCCAGCCGCGGTTTTCCTCGCCCACCAGGTTGGCGGCGGGCACCCGTACGTTGTCGAAGAAGACCTCGTTGACCTCATGGTCCTCGTCGAGCATGATGATCGGGCGCACCGTGACGCCCGGCGCATGCATGTCGATCAGCAGGAAGGAAATGCCCTCCTGCTTGCGCACCGCGGGGTCGGTGCGGACCAGGCAGAAGATCATGTCGGCGTGCTGGGCCAGCGTGGTCCAGGTCTTCTGGCCGTTGACGATGTAGTGCTCGCCCTGCGCATCCACGCCGCGCACGGCCGTGGTCTTGAGCGAGGCCAGGTCGGAACCGGCGCCGGGCTCGGAATAGCCCTGGCACCACCAGTCCTCGCAGGACAGGATGCGCGGAAGGAAATAGTCCTTCTGCTCCTGGGAGCCGAAGGCCATGATGACGGGAGCCACCATGTCGATTCCGAAGGGCATCACGCGTGGGGTGCCGGCGCGCGCGCACTCTTCCTCGAAGATATGGCGCTGCACGGGTGTCCAGCCGGGTCCACCGAATTCGACGGGCCAACCGGGCGCGACCCAGCCCTGTGCGGCCAGGATCCGGTGCCAGCGGACGAAGTCGTCCTTGCTCAGCCGCAGGTGCTTGAGCACCTTGGCCTGCAGGTCCTTGGGCAAGTGGGAATCGAGGAAGGCGCGAACCTGGTCGCGAAAGGCCAGGTCCTCGTCGGTGTAGTGCAGGTCCATGTCGTCTCCTTGTTGTCGCCGCCCGAAAAAGCACGGTCGTTCACAAGAATTGTACCCGACAGTTTTGCTGCCCAGTGAAGAAAATGCGGTTCATGCAGGGCGGGCAGCCGCCCTGCATGGTAGGGATCAGTGCTTGCGGCGGCGCGCGATCGCGCCCGCGCCCATCATGCCCAGCAGCATCAGGGCGATGCTCGAGGGTTCGGGGACTTCGGCCGCCTGGGCTTCCTGGTTGGCGACATTACCCAGGCCGCCGCCGTTGCCGGTGCCGATGCCGTTGCCGTTGCCGTTGAGGGCGCCGTTGCCGATACCGTTGCCCTGGTCCGCGCCCGGGATGATGCTCGTGAAGTCGCCGCCCGAGGAACCGCCACCCGAGGCGCCACCGCCCGACGAACCGCCACCCGAGGAGCCGCCGCCCGAGGCACCGCCGCCCGAGGCGCCGCCACCGCTCAGGCCCGGCGCCTTCTTCACGGCGTCCATAATGGTCGCGCCGGTTGCGGAACCGACCACCGACTTGCCCGTTCCAGCGAGTGCAGCCAGGATGCCGTGGCCAGAGGCCAGCAGGTAGTTCGCCTCGATGCCACGCTGGAAGAACAGTTGGGTCTGGTTGCCGATTTGCTGCGCGCTGCCGGCGACCTTGCCGTACAGGATGTCGGACAGGCTGGCGTCGGCGTTATGGGCCACGCCCGCAACCAGGTTCACGTTGTTCTGCAGCACACCGGAGCTGAGCACGTCGGTACCGTTGCCCGCGGTCCAGCCGGCGACGACATTCGACGGCTGGGCAGCCGAGGTGGTAATGGTGCCGGCCTGGGCTGAAGCTGCCCCGGCGATGAGACTTGCGATGACAAGGCGGCGAATTAACATAGCGATCACTCCTTAGTTGATATGCAATTGTTGTTCTTACAACCGTAGAGTTATGCTACCACAGCTAAAAAAAAGGCAACTTTAGGCGCAACTCAACAGTGCGCAGGGTATGTACTCAAGACAAATACCCGGAATTAAGTAGGATTGATCCTACTGACGATACCAGCCGTGGTTCATGCACTCACCACTCATGTTTCTCTAGAAACAAGTTCGAGCGAGCTTTTCGTTGACTAGTCAGCAATATTGCGGAGCGATTGAGGGGCAAAGAAAATGGCCGGACCCTGCAAGCAAGGTCCGGCCATCGCACCGGTTGCGGAGACGCGCCGCGCCGGTCAGTTACCGTTGCGCGACGTCGTCATGTAAGGCATCGCGCGCGTCGCCAGGCGCGTATCGGTACGCAACATGCCGACTTCGTCAGCCAGGATGTTGGCGGCCTCCTGCAGCAGGATGTCCTTGGCGTCCTTGGCCGCCTTTTCCGCCGCCAGCTCCGCCTGCAGGTCACGCTCGTCGTACTGCAGGCCGTCGTCCTGGCGCGGCGCGCCGCGCACGGCCGTCACCGCCTTGGCCGGCTTGGTCGGGGCCGGCACCTTGCCGCGTGCCTCCTTGCCCGCCGGGCCAGCTGCCGGCTCGTCGGTATTGGTGCCGCTGGCGCCCGCCAGGCGTGCTTCGCGCAGCTTGGCGCGGGCTTCCTGGGCGTCGCGTTCCTTGCGGCGCACCGCCTCGTTCAGCGAGATCGAATTCTCCTTGCGGATCTTGAGCACCTCGGCGATATCTTCCTGCAGGAACTGGAATTCCTTGTCCTTCGCGATGCGGGCCTCATGGCGCTTCTGCAGCGGACCGATCAGCTCCTTGAGGTCGCCCGCCGCCGTGTAGTTGGCCGGCTTGATGGCCACCCAGGGCAAGGCGTTCGGATAGGACGACTCGCCGAAGCTGTCCAGGTCGGCCAGCACCGGCAGCTTGATGTCCGGAGTCACGCCGCGCAGCTGGGTGGTGCCTCCGTTGATGCGGAAGAATTGCGCGATCGTCATCTTCAGCTCGCCGTACCGCACCTTCTCGGCCGGCGAGAAACGGTCCAGGTCGATCAGGGTCTGCACGGTGCCCTTGCCGAAACTCGGTTCGCCGATCACCAGGCCGCGGCCGTAGTCCTGCACCGCGGCGGCGAAGATCTCGGACGCGGAAGCCGAGCCGCGGTTGATCAGGACGCCCATCGGGCCGTCCCAGGCCAGGCCCGGCTGCAGGTCGGATTCGACCTCGACACGGCCCTGCGCGTCGCGCTGCTGGACCACCGGGCCCTTGTCGATGAACAGGCCGGTCAGTTCGATGGCCTCGGTCAGCGAGCCGCCGCCGTTGTTGCGCAGGTCGATCAGGACGTTGTCGACCTTCTCCTTCTTGAGTTCGCCCAGGATGCGGGCCACGTCGCGGGTGGCGCTGCGGTAATCCTTGTCGCCGCGGCGGCGCGCCTCGAAGTCGAGGTAGAAGGTCGGCAGCGAGATCACGCCGATGCGGCGCTTGAAGGCGCCGTCCTTGACCTCGATGATCGATTTCTTGGCGGCCTGCTCTTCCATGCTGATCTTCTTGCGCACCATCGACACGGTCACGTGCTTGGCGTCCGGGCCGGCGTCGCCGGGCAGCACGTCGAGGCGCACCGTGGTGCCCTTCTCGCCGCGCACCAGTTGCACGACGTCGTCGATCCGCCAGCCGAGCACGTCGGTGAACGGTTTGTCGCCCTGGGCCACGCCGACGATGCGGTCGCCCACCTTCAGCTTGCCCGAGAGCGCGGCCGGGCTGCCCGGCACGATCTCGCGGATGATGGTGTATTCGTCGCGCGTCTGCAGCACGGCGCCGATGCCTTCGAGCGACAGGCGCATGGCGATGTCGAAGTTGTCGGCCGAGCGCGGGCCCAGGTAATTGGTGTGCGGCTCGATCGCGGTGGCATACGCGTTCATGAACATCTGGAACACGTCCTCGTTGTTCAGCTTGCGGATGCGGGTGATGTAGTTCTCGTAGCGTTTGTCGAGCGTCTCGCGGATGGCTTTTTCTTCCTTGCCAGCCAGCTTCAGGCGCAGCCAGTCGTTCTTGACGCGCTTGCGCCACAGTTCGCGCACTTCCTCCTCGCTCTTGGCCCAGGGCGATTTTTCACGGTCGAGCTCGATCGATTCGTCGAGCGTGAAGTCGGGACGGGTCTTGAGCAGTTCGCGCGCGTAGGTCATGCGCTCGGTAAAGCGCTTCTGGTACAGGTTGTAGATGGCGAACGGGGCGCTGAGGTCCTCGTTGTTGATGGCGTCGTCGAGCTTGGTGCGCATCGGCGCGAAGCCGTCGATGTCGGACTGGATGAAATACAGCTTCTCGCTGTCGAGCCCGTCGAAGTAGTTGTCGAAGATCTTGACCGACATCGCGTCGTCGAGCGGCACCGCCTTGTAGTGGTAGCGGCCGAGCACGCGCGAGGCCCACAGCGCCGCCTGGGTTTGCTCGGCCAGCGGCTTCATTTGCAGCGTGGCAGCGGCCGACCCGGCGCCGGCGCCTGCAGCCTTGGCCGGAACGGCAGCCGCGACCGCGAGCTTTTCCTTTTCCTTTTCCGGCTGGGCAGTCACCACGTGGGCGGACATCGCAAAGGCCATCGCGGCCATGAACAGGTGGTGCTTCTTCATTCGTCGTCTCTCCGAAACGAAATTACATGCCTTGGCGCGACCGGCGATGGTTGGCAACAGGCAGGCCGGTCAATACGCCCTTTGTGGGCCATTCTACAGGAAGCCGGGAGAAGGCAGAGCCAGCATCTTCTGATTTGCGCCCGACAATTAAGGCTGGCATAAGCCAGGCATTCATGCTTTGACAAGCTGGAGCAACTCGGTTCCGTACAGCGTGGCCAATCCGGCAAGGAGCAGGATGGGAATCCAGGGCCAGGAGCGCGCCGCCAGCCGCCAGTCCACGGGCGAAGGCCAGAAGGACAGGAATTGCGGCGCCAGCAGGAAGGCCAGCGCGAGGTCGATCGGTTCGAACACCAGGCCGTGCCGGGTGCGCCACCAGGCCACGGCGAAGGGCAGCGCCAGCACCAGGAGCGGCGCCAGGGCGCTGGGCGCCGCGTTGTACCAGCGCAGGTTGGCGAAGGTGACGGAACCGAGTTCCCAGTGATGACCTGAATTTTGCCCACCGCGCGGCTTCTTGATGCGTTTCGGGATCACGCTCATCCCGATCGGCTCGGCATTGGTGAGCAGCCCGACCGAGAAATGGGCCAGTTCGTGGCACAGGGTGCCGGCGGCGGTGAACACGAAGAAGATGGGATGCGCGCCCGAGCCGATCCACAACAGCAGCGCCAGCGCGGCCGAAGGTAGCAGGTAGAGCAGCAGGTCGAAGCAACCCGCCAGGCTCATCTCAGTGCGCGCCGGAGTAGAAGCAGCGGCCGCAGGCCTGGCGGTAGCTTTCGTTGCCGCCGATTGAAACCTGCTCGCCCTCGCGGATGCGGCGGCCTTCGGCGTCGACGCGGATGTTCATGGTCGCCTTCTTGCCGCAGCTGCAGATGTTCTTGATTTCCTCGATGTCGTCGGCCAGCGCCAGCAGGTAGGCCGAACCGGGGAAAGGCTCGCCGCGAAAGTCGCTGCGCAGGCCGTAGCAGATCACCGGGATGCCGCGCACCTGCGCCACCTGGTGCAGCTGCTGCACCTGCGCGGTGGTGAGGAACTGGGCTTCGTCGACCAGGATGCAGGCGACCGGCGGCGCGCTGGCCAGGAAATCGGTCGTGTTGTCGAACAGGTCGACCTGGCGCTGCGGTCCGAGGCGCGAGGTGATCACGCCGACGCCATAGCGGTTGTCGATGGCGGCCGTGTACAGCTTGACCTGCTGGCCCTGCTCCTCGTAGTTGTGCGCAACCTGCAGCAGGGAGGTCGATTTGCCGGCGTTCATCGCCGAATACCTGAAATAGAGTTTTGCCACGGCCCTGCCCTGATACTGTGTCGATGCGTGTAATTGCCGAATTATAACAAGCGGGCCTGTCCCGACACCAGCCTGCGGCGCCCGTTCAAGCCTCGTGCGCACGGGCCGGATTACCGGCCACCCGGGCGCCCGCCGGCACGTCGTGCGTCACCACGCTGCCGGCGCCGATCACGGCATCGTCGCCGATCGTCACGCCCGGCAGGATGATGGCGCCGCCGCCGATCCAGACGTTGCTGCCGATCGTGACCGGCCGGCCCGATTCCAGCCCGCTGCGGCGAGTTTCAGGATCGAGCGGATGCTCGGCGGTGTAGATCTGCACGGCCGGACCGATGCGGGTGTCGTCGCCGATCGTCACCTGGGCCACGTCGAGGATGACGCAGTTGAAGTTCACAAAAACCCGGCTGCCGATACGGATGTTCCAGCCGTAGTCGCAATGAAAGGGTGGACGCACGATGCTGCCCTCGCCCGCAGCCCCCAGGCGCTCGGCCAGCAGGCTGCGCCACACGGGGACAGGCTGGCCCAGCGCGGCGTTGTAGCGCGCCAGCCAGGCGGCGGTGACGGCCTGCTCGGCCACCAGCTCGGGGTCGTCCGCGTGGTAGGGCTGGCCTTCCAGCATCTTGTGGCGCTCGCTCATGCGCATTCCGGTGTCTCCCTGTTCCCTTATTGCCCGGGGTGGTACTTGCGCTCCAGGTGCTGTTCGATGTCTTCCTTGTAGAACAGCACGTCCTTGAATTCGCCGCGGCTGTACATCCCGGCCTGGTCTGCGAAGTGCTTCGAGGCCGGGTTGTTGCTGTTGCCCCCTGCAAGGATACTCTTGGCGCGCACGCGCGGGCCGAATTCGACCACCGCGACGAAGCTGTTGCCGCGGTCGCCGTAGATGCGCCTGGTCTTCTGCTTGGCCACCATGCCGAACGAGGCCAGCGAGCCCCAGTTGGCCGAGGCGAATCCCACCGGCCAGCTCGGCTTGCTGTCGTCATACTGCTGCTCGATGTCGCCGCTGATGCGCTGGAAGCGGTTGATCTCGCCCCAGTGCGTCTCCCAGGTGCCGAAGTCGGCGCTCAGCTTGTCGGACGCCCTCTGCAGCGAAGCCAGGCGTTCCTCGGCGTTCAGTTGCTGGGTGATGAAGTCGACCACCGGCGTGTTGGCGGCGCGGGCGCGCGCCGCGTGCCGGGCCACCATGTCCTGGCCCCAGTAGATGGCCAGCGAGGTCGGCTTCGAGTCCACGCCCGAGCGCAGGTCCCAGGCGCGCAGGCTGGCCACCTGCGCGGCCAGGGCCGCCTTGCGCGGATCGTTCGCCGGCAAGGCGTCGTGGTCCTTCAGCAGCTGCGGCACCAGCGGCTCGAAGGCGGTCAGGTGGCTGTCGTAGGCGGCGGCGATCAGGCTGTCGAGCGTGAAGCCCCTGGCATCCTTGAGCACGCGCTCGGCATGGCGGCCGCGCGCGTTCTCCGGCAGCGACCACATGTAGTCGGGCCAGTCCTGGCGCTTCGGGCTGCTCGCGCCGGAGGCGCTGAACGGCCAGTTGTTGGTGTTCGAGATGTAGCCGCTGGCCGGGTTGAACAGCGTGATGGTTTCCTTGATGGCGTGCAGGCCCTGCCATTCGGTGGCGGGGTTGCTGCCGTCCACCGGTTTAGTCCAGTCGAAGCGCGGGTCGCGTTTCGGGATGAAGTTGCCGTGGAAGTAGGCGATGTTGCCTTTGGCGTCCGCATACACGGTATTGTTCGAGGAATTGGTGCGCAGTTCCATCGACTTGTAGAAGGCGTCGTAGTCGCGCGCCTTGGTGCGGGTGTACGACTGGGTGAGGGCCTTGAGCGGTTCGTCCATCATTTTCACCGACACCCACTTGCCGCCCTCCTCGCGCACGATCGGGCCATGATGGGTGAACCAGGCGGTGACCGTGCGGCTGGCCATGGCGCCGGACGCGGTCTTGTAGGGCAGCGTGATCCGCCGCGCCTCGACCGGCCTTTCCTCCTTGCCGTATTTGTAGAAGAACTTGCCGTCCCGCTCGACCACGGTTTCCAGGTATTCGTCGATGACGTCGCCGCCGCCCGAGGTGTGCATCCAGCCGGCCTTGTCGTTGAAGCCCTGGTAGATGAAGAACTGGCCCCAGGTCACGGCGCCATAGGCGTTCAGGCCCTCTTCGCTGACCATGTGCACTTCGGGGCGGAAGTAGAACGAGGTATGCGGGTTGATCAGGAGTAGCGCGTTGCCGGTGCTGGACAGCTTGGGCGCGATCGCGAAACCGTTCGAGCCGCGCGGCTCGGCGTCGAAGCCATTGTCCAGGGCAGCCACCTTCACGGCTTCCTTGCGCTTGCCGTAGAAGCGCTCCAGTTCCTTCAGGTCGATCGATTCGATGTCGCCGCCGATGCTGCCCTCGCTGAAGCTGAGCGCCATCCAGGGCTCGAAGCGGGTGATCAGCTTGGGCTTGACCTCCGGGTGCGTGTACAGGTAGTAGTTGAGGCCATCGGCGAAGGCGTTCATCAACTCCTTCAGCCAGGCCGGGCTGGCGGCGTACTTGGCCTGCATGTCGGTCGGCTGGATGTACATCTTCATGCGCAGGTCGCGCCAGATCTCCTTTTCGCCCTCGACCTCGGCCAGCTGGCCCATCGCGTTGATGTAGTTGAGCTCGACCCGGTTGAAGTCGTCCTCGGCCTGGGCATACAGCAGGCCGAACACCGCGTCGGCATCGCTTTTGCCGAACACGTGCGGAATGCCCCACTTGTCGCGCATGATGGTCACCCGCGCCGCCGTCTTCTTCCAGCGCGCCAACTCGGCGCTGCTCGGGGCCTGCTTCGCCGCAGGCGCGCTTGCCGGCGCGGCCAGTGCGGGCACGGCGGCGCCGAGGGCGCAGGCCAGTATGCTTGGAAGAATCAGGCGGGCGGTGGTCATGCGTGGTCTCCTTGTGATGGTCTTGTCGGTCTTACTGGCTGACGCCGGCGTGGATCAGGCGCTGCTTGAGCACTTCGTTCTCGGTCAGGAGGGTGGCCACGCGGTCCTTCAGCGAGGCGATCTCGGCGCGCGCGGCGGCCAGTTCCTCAAGCGGGTCGCCAGGTGCCGTTTCCTTCTTCGGGCGGGTCGCCATCTTCTGCTCGCGCACCTGGCGCGCGGCCTGCTGCAGCTCCTTGCGCCCGCCCGCCACGGCGGCCTTTTGCGCCTCCTCGGGCAGCTGCGCCACGTTGGCGGCGGCATTGATCGAGATGGTGCCGGTGCGCACCGCTTCGCGCAGCTCGGGCGTGGCGGCTTTCTGGATGCGCTCGATCTGGCTGATGGTGTTGGCCGACACGCGCGCCGCCTTGGCCACCTCCTCGCGCGTGTTCCAGGGCGGCGGCGGGCGCGCATCCATGTCGTCGGCTTCCGGCTTGGGCGGCTCTTTCGCCATTTCTTCCGCCATGCGGGAGGTGACGATTTCCTTCTTCTTGAGCGCCAGCACGCCGCGCTGGAAGTCGGACACGCTGCGGCGCGCCAGGTGGTTGTCGATCATCCACAGCATGACGTCGTCGATCGACGCGAAATTGTTGTTGTGGACGGTACGGAAGGGAATGCCGTGCTTCTGGCAGATCTCGTAGCGGTTGTGGCCGTCGATCAGGGTGTCGCGCCACAGCACCAGCGCGTCGCGGCAACCCTCGGCCAGCAGGCTGCGCTCGAGCGCAGCATATTCGATGTCGGTCAGCGGGTCGACGAAGGCACGCAGTTCGTCATTGATGATGATGTTCAATTCTTGTCCTCTTGCAGCGGCGGCAACGGGTAAACCGCCGTCCGGCATGCTACACCATACGGGCCGGACGACCAATGGATGAGTGGATGGAATCCGTCCGCTGCCCTCGGCAAAAGTTCCCGGCGTATTCACCTTGCATGACATTTCTCAGCCATCACGCTGCGCTGGCGCATCGTCCTGTTATCAAAAAGGTATGTACTGATTATTAAGCTTGCTTAATTAGTCATTGCCAGTTAGCAGCAAGTTCCGATCGAGCCGTCATTGCGAGGAGTTGGATATGCGAAACCTGTGCGTCCCCCTGTATCGCCGCCTGGCCAGGCTTGCCCTGGCCTGCCTGTGCGTCGCTCCTGCCCTGGTCGCTTGCGCGACGGGCAGTCCGCCAGGCACGGCTGCCCTCTCCGCAGAAGACAGGATCGAGCGGCTCGACAAGAACGCCATGGGGGCAGCCGTCGCCGACGGACTCACCACCGGCCTGGCCCTGTCGGCCGGCGCGCTGGAAATGAATCCCCTGGTGCCGACCTCGCCGGCGGGGCTGATCGTGCTCACGGGAGCCAAGATCGGGCTGGTGAAGTACGCCGAGCGCCTGCCGCAAGACGAGAAGCGGATGCTCATCAAGAGCTCGGGTTCGCTATGGACGGGCGCCGCGGTCAACAACCTGATGGTCTTGCTGTCCACGCCGACGCCGGTCGCGTTGGCTGCCGGGGTGGTGGCCGGGGTGCTGTGGTGGCAGCACGGTACGCGCGTGTACGAGCGGGCGGATCGGGAGATCGCGGCGCGGCGGGAAACGCCGGCGCCGGAGGCGCAGCCGCCGCTACGGGAGGCGGTCACGGTCGCGCCCTAGTATAGGCCTGGAGAATCCGGATGGTGGTGCGGGCAGCCGGAATCGAACCGGCACGCCTTGCGGCGGCAGATTTTAAGTCTGATGCGTCTACCAATTTCGCCATGCCCGCGCCGGCGGGGATTGTACTACGTGCAGCAGCCACAGTGTTAGTAGTTGAGCCAGGGGGAGTACCCCAGGCCCGCCAAGCCAAAAAAATGCCGCTGTCCATTGTGGACAGCGGCAAAGAACTCAGTCAACACTGAGCTGGAGACACGCGGAGAAAGGTGGAACTATCCACCAGAGAACGTAACCAACATAAGCCCGCTATCGGGACGTACAAGCGCCGGTTTTTCCCGCGTGTTTGTCAGCGTGGTCGCACAAACGTGCGGCAATCCATCAATAGACGGACTCGTAGGCCACTGCCAGGCACACCAGGCCCATGAAGAACAGCAGGCCATAGACGAAGATGCGCATCGAGGTCGCCAGTTCGGCGACGGCGCGGTCGGCCTTGCTGTTCAGCTTCCCGCGGCGCCGCGCCCCGTTCAACAGCAGGGAAACGAAGACGAACAGGCTCGCCAGGATCAGGACGATTTTCATGCGCGGCCTAGGTGCGCGCCACGACCAGCGCCAGCGCCACCAGCGCCAGGATGGACGACACGCCGGTCGCCACGCCCAGCCACAGCATGCGGTTGCGCGCCGCGTCCATCTTGACGATCAGCTGGGCGTTCTGCTCGGCCATGTTGGCGATGATCTCGGAGGCCTGCAGCATCTGGGTGCGCAGGTCGGCCAGGCTCATCTCGTTCCTTTCGACCCGCGTCACGAGCATGCCGAAGTAGTCGTCCTGCGGCTCCTCGTGCATCATCGGATCGGGGGCCACGCCCGCCGCGCCGCCAGACTTGCGCGCCACCGTGTCCCACAGCCTGCGCGCCCCGGTCGCCACCTGGGGCGCCGCGTTGATCACTTCGCTCCACGGCACGGTCTTCAGGACGCTCCACCAGCCACTAGCCATACAATTTCTCCTCTTGTCAGGTCCAGCCGCGAGCATACCACCGCGCACGGCGAGTACACGAACTCATCCGATCTCTAGCGTGCCGCGCCCCGGACGCGCCTGCGCTACCATGCACCCATGTGTGGACGATTTGACCAGAGCCAGACGGCTCGCTACTACGCCGGCGTGTTCGGCTGGACCGACGCAGTCTACGACAGCGAGTCCACCCCTGCCTGGAACGTCTCGCCCGGCAGCTACCGCCCGGTGCTGCACCTGCAGGACGGCGAACGCCGCGTCGACGACGTGTTCTGGAGCTACCGCGCGCGCTGGGCCGAAGGCAAGCTGCCGGTCATGGTCAACGCGCGCATGGACAAAGTCACCAACCGCTACTGGAAGCCGCTGCTCAAGAAGGGCCGGGCGATCGTGCCGGCCGAAGGCTGGTACGAGTGGACCGGCGAAAAGGGCAAGAAGCAGCCCTGGCACATCCACCGCAAGGACCGCGCCCCGCTGTTCCTGCTGGCGCTGGCCAACTTCGGCAGCCTGAGTGAAGAGCGCGCCGAGAATCGCGCCGAGGCCGGCTTCGTGCTGGTCACCGATGCCGCCGACGAGGGCATGCTCGACATCCACGACCGCCGCCCGGTGGTGCTGGATGCGGCCGACGCCGAATTGTGGCTCAACCCGGACTTGTCGCCCGAGGAAGCCCTCGACCTGGCGCGCCGCGCCGCCCTGCCAGTGGACGCCTTCGAATGGTACAAGGTGAGCACCGCGGTGAACCGCCCGGGGGCGCAGGATCCCCAGATGGCCCTGCCCCTGGAAGACTGATTTTTACCGGACGGTAAAAAACACGGGCTCCTACGCTCAGGTACAGCATCCTTCAAGATATTTCCTGGTAAAACTCAACCACTTGCATGAGCTAGATCGAACAGGTACACGCAACCAATGCTCGGTTCGGATGGTCTTAAAGACTGGATACCAAACTCTGAGGACGTTTACCATGGGCGAGTACATGCAAGTGCGGACGATGCTGAAAGAAGGCGAGGCCTATGCGGGCCTCATCCTGGGCAAGGAAGAAGATCCCGACTACCACCTGGTTCTGCTGCCGGGCGAGGCCGTGGACGTCAGCTGGTCCAGTGCCGTCGAGTGGGCGCGCGGCCAGGGCGGCGTGCTGCCCACCCGGCGCGAACTGGCCCTGCTGTTCGCCAACCAGCGCGAAGCCTTCGAACGCAACTGGTACTGGTCGAGCGAACCGCACGAAACGCGCACCCAGCTGGTCTGGGGGCAGAATTTCGCCAGCGGTATCCAGACCATCTATGGGCGGCCCTACCGGGGTCACGCGCGGGCGGTGCGGCGCATTGCCGTGCCCTGAGGGGCACGGCGCCTGCCGTCAACGTTCGGGAACGTTCGCGCGGCCGATCGGCTGCTCGATATTCGCCAGGAACCAGGTCGTGGCCGCCATGACCGCCACGTGACGGCGCAGGTGGTCGGGATCGACCTTGTCGAGCGTATCGGCCGCGGTGTGGTGATAGTCGAAATAGCTGGACGTGTCGATCAGCGGCGCGAAGCTCGGCACGCCGGTACGTTCCAGGAACGACAGGTCGCCGGTCAGGAGCGCGTCTTCGCGCCGGAAGATGCCGGCGCCGATCGGCTGCAGCGCCGCTTGCAGCGGTGCGAACAGCTTGCTCGACGTGGCCGGCACGCTGGCGCGCAGGCCGAAGGGGCGGCCGGCGCCGTTGTCGCTCTCGATCGCGCCGAAGTGCTTCTCGGTGTTGGCCTGCTCGGCGGCCAGGTAGCCGCGCGCGCCGCGCATGCCGTTCTCTTCGTTCATCCAGGCGATCATGCGGATGGTGCGGCGCGGACGGAAGTCGAGCTTTTTCAGGGTGTCGAGCACGGCCATCGCACTGGCGACGCCGGCCGCATCGTCATGCGCGCCCGGCGACAGGTCCCAGGAGTCCAGGTGGCCCGACACGATCACGATCTCGTCCGGCTTGTCCGTGCCCGGCAGGTCGGCGATCACGTTGTAGCTGTCGGCGTCCGGCAGGGTCTTCGGCGTGAGCACCAGCTTCATGCTGAGCGGGCCGCGCTTGGCCAGGCGGCCCATCAACATGGCGTCTTCGGCGGTCACGGCCGCGGCCGGAATGCGCGCATGGTCCTGCAGCGCGGTCGAGCCGGTATGCGGCAGGCGGTAGTTGGCGCCGCCTACCGAGCGCACCAGCGCCGCCACCGCGCCCAGTTCGGCCGCCATCGGCGGGCCGCTGCGGCGAAAAGCCGATGCCTGGCCATAGGCCTGGCCGGCGAGGCCGCGGTCGGCCTGGTGCTGGTCGAAGACCGCGTCGAACAGCACGATCTTGCCCTTCACCTCGGCGCTGCGCGCCTTCAGTTCGTCGAAGGACTTCACCACCATCACCGGCGCGGTCAAGCCGCCGGCCGGGGTGGCGCCGGAACCGCCCAGCGCGGTCAAGACCACGCGCTGGGTGATGCCCTGCGGGCGGCCGGCATACTCGACGATCTCGCCGGTTTCCAGTCCGCGCACCCAATGCGGCACCTTCACCGGCTGCAGCGTCACCTTGGCGCCGAGCTTGCGCATCGCCTCCGCCACCTGGGTCACGGCCGCCGCCGCGCCGGGCGAGCCGGACAGGCGCGGGCCGATCAGGTCGGTCATGTCAGCCATGCGCTCCCAGGCGTAATCGCTCTGCATCGCCGTATCGCGGATCTTCGCGAGCGCCGCGGGATCGTTGCCGGGGCTGACCGCCAGCGCCGCTGGGCTCAGCAGCACGGCGGCAAGCGTGGCGACCCGGGCGGTCAGGACGGGGAGACTGCGAATGCTGCGCTTCATGCGTCGAATCCTTCTTCAGTTCAAGAAAATTCAACGATAGCGCATCCACAAAGTTTTTTGTAAGAAATGTTGGCGTCTTTACACCGGTTTCAGGCCGGCACCAGGCGCACCAGGGTGATCTCCGAGGGCGCTCCGAAACGCTTGGGCGGGCCCCAGTAGCCGGTGCCGCGGCTGATGTACACCCACATGTCGCGCACCCGGTGCAGGCCGGCCACAAAAGGCTGCTGCAGCGGCACGAACAGATTCCACGGGAAGAACTGGCCGCCATGGGTATGCCCGGACAGCTGCAGGTGGAAACCCGCCTCGGCCGCGGCCGGCGCGCTGCGCGGCTGGTGCGCCAGCAGGATGCGCACGTCGGCCTGCTCCCGGGCCGCGCCGGCGGCGGCCTGCGGATCGCTCTTGTGCCCCGGGTAAAAATGGTGGGCCGTGTAGTCGGCGACGCCGGCGATCATCAGGGTGGCGTCGGCGCGGCGCCGGATCACGTGCTGGTTCAGCAGCACGGTCACGCCCAGCCGGCGCACCTCGGCGATCCACTCTTCCGCGCCGGAATAGTATTCGTGGTTACCGGTCACGAAGAACACCCCGTCGGGCGCCGCCAGGCGTGCCAGCGGCTGGGTGTGCGGGCCCAGGCGGTGCACGCTGCCGTCCACCAGGTCGCCGGTAATGGCGATGGCGTCGGCGCCCAGCTTGTTGACCCGGTTCACGATCGCATTCAGGTAGGCGCGCTTGATGGTCGGGCCGACGTGGATGTCCGATACCTGGGCGATCGCATAGCCGTGCAGGCTCGGCGGCAGGTTGGCGATCGGCACCTCGACCCTTTTTACCCGCGCCAACCGGCGCGCGTTGACGAAGCCGAGCGCGGTCACGCCCAGGGCCGCCAGCGGCACCGCGGCGGCGCTGGCGCGGACGAATTCCGGGCCCGGCTCGCCGATCAGATGCAGCGCCAGCAGCCCCAGGTCGCGCGCCAGGGTCGTTACCAGCAGCGAGGAAAAAAAGCCCATCGACAGCAGGCCCAGCCACGCGACCGCTTCCGACCAGCGGCGCCGGCGCAGCGACGCCGACATCAGCCCGACCGGCACCAGCGCGGTCAAGAGCACCAGCAGGAGCACGCCCGCCGCGTTGACAAGCAGCCCCATTGCCAGGTCCGGCAACAGGCGCATGCCGATGTATACCTGCAGCAAGACCAGCAGGGACAGAATGGTGGCGAAAGATCGGTTCACAGGGAGTCGGGGGGGGCTAAACGGTAACAAATGTTAGATGGGGCGAGCCCGTCCCTCTGCAAGTGCCGTTCAGGATGTTACCGCTGGATAGTCGTTTGTAATAATCTGTATTAACCGGTGGCAGCATGAGTCCGCAGGTCTATAGTTCTTCCCATGCCTGGCGTTGTTCGATCATCCTGATCGCCGCAGAGGCCAAAGGAAAAACCATGTTGAAATCTAAAATTGTTGGTGCGGTGGTCCTGGCCGCGGTTGCCGTCTCCCCAGCGGCAATGGCAGACGACCGTGGTGTGAATACCGCAATCGGCGCCGTCGTCGGCGCGGCAATCGGCCACAGCGCCGGCGGCGGCAGCGGCGCCCTGGTGGGCGGCGTGCTGGGTGCGGCGGTGGGCAACGCGGTCTCGAGCCGCGACGATCGCCGCCATTACGACAACCGTTATTACGACAACCGCGGCTACGGTCATGGCTACGTCCAGCCGCGCCCGGTGTATGTCCAGCCGCGTCCGGTCTACGTGCAGCCGCGCCCGGTGTACGTCCAGCCGCGTCCCGTGTATGTCCAGCCGCGTCCGGTCTATGTCGAGCGCCGTGACTACGACCGCCGCGACCGCCGCGACTGGGACCGCCACGACCGGCGCGACTGGGACCGCGGTGACCGCTGGGATCGCCGCTAATCCAAGCAAGACCGCGCACTGCGCGGTTTTTTTTCGCCCCTGCCCTCTTCCAGCCTTTCCAGCGCCCCCCGCTTGCACTCCGCGAAGGCGCACGGCGCCACTCGCGGAGGGGGCATGATCCAGCAAGGCACTATCGTTCATCTGGCGCAGGGCCAGTACCGCCTGGCCGAGGCGCTCGGCGGCTCGGCCTATGGGCTCGTGTGGCGCGCCGATGCCCCGGGCGGCAGCGTCGCCCTCAAGCTGGTCAACACGGCGCAGATGGCGCGCGCGCCGAGCGAGCTGCGCCACCACTGGATCGATGCCGCGCGCGCCGAAGCGGCTTTTCTTTCCCGGCTGGCGCCCTGGGATGGACGCCACATCGTGCGCCTGCTCGACAGCGGCAGCGTGGATGGCTTGCCGGCGATGGCGCTCGAACTGCTGGACGGCGACCTGGCCACCCACTTGAAGGTCTTGCGCGCCAGCGGACGCGCGCCCGGCGCCGCGCAGGCGCTCGACTGGCTCGCCCAGGTCAACCAGGCGCTCGCCAAGGTGCATGCGGCCGGCTTTCGCTACCTCGACCTCAAGCCCGGCAACCTGCTGCTCGAACGCCGCAGCGGGAACCTGAAGCTGGCCGACTTCGGCACCTGCCGCGCCCTGTGCGAAGCGCCCACCCATGCCTATGCCGGCACCGCCAGCTGGCAGGCCCCGGAACAATTCTTTCCGCAAGCCCGGGGCGACTACCTGAGCGACCCGCGCAGCGACTATTTCGCGCTGGGCGCCCTGCTCTACTGGCTGGTGTGCGGCCGCCTGCTGCGCTACGGCGCCGCCTGCGCCCGAGCCTACGCCGCCCACGGGCGCGAAGGCGCGGCCTTGCTGCGCCGCGCGCACGGGGGCATTCCGCCGACCCTGCTGCCGGACGAAGCGGCAGGCTTCGCCCGGGCCTTCGGCCCGGGCCGGGCGCAGGCCGACGCCCTGCTGCGCGCCCTGCTGGCGCCCACGCCCGCCGGGCGCCCTGCCCATGCGCTGCAGGTCAGCCGGATGCTCGACAGCGTGCGCGCCGCCATGGCGCACACGTCCCTGGCGAGGGCGGCATGAAGTCCTGCCCTGTGCGCCTCGCGCTCGCGGCGCTGGCCCTGGCCTGCGTATGCGCCCTGCAGTTCGTGGCGATCCTGCTGGCGCCGCCGCGCCACTTGCCGCACACGGTCACGCTGCGCCTGCAGCCGGGCGAATCGGTCGTGCTCGGCCGCACGGAACTGGCGGCGCCGCGCGCCGCCAGCCGGCAGTTCTCGCTTCGGCGCGACGCCGGCGGGCGCTGGTGGCTGCGCAACAGCAATCCGGCGCAAGCCGCCGTGCTGGTGCGCGGGAAGGAACGCCTGCATAGTGGCAGCCTGGCGCTCGCCGCCGGCCAGCGGCTGCAGGCCGGCGCGATCGTCTTCGAGGTCGTCGCGGCCGAACCCGGCCGCACCGTCCTGCGCGCGGGCCGCCATACCTGGGAATTCGACGGCGCCCTGCTGCGGCGCGACGGCGCGCCCCAGGCGGCCTGCCCCGACGCGGGGCCGGCGGCGCGCCTGGCCGGGCTGTGGAACCGGTTCGCGCCCGGCTTTCTGAGCCTAGCCCGCCCGCTCGCCTTCGGCGGCCATCTCTACTGCGGCAACCGGCTGGCCGTGCCCGGCCTGGACAGCGGCAGGCTCACGCTGGCACGCGACGGCGCCGGCAGGCATGCGCTGGACGTGCGCGGCACCCAGCCGGTCCTGCTGCGGGACGGCGGCCGCTGGTTTGATCTTGCCCGGCGCGAGCACTTGCTGGACGGCGTGGAGGCGATCGCGGTCGGCCGCACCCGCTTCGCGGTGGCGGCAAGCGGGGACAGCCTGCGCCTGCAGCCCACCCGCGAGGTCGAGCTGTTCGCCGAGCCCAGGGCCGTGCTGCCGCCGGGAGTCGCGTGGACCTGGGGCGAGCGCTCCTTGTGGCGCTTCCCGGCGCCACCGACGCCGGCATGGGGCGCCGCGCTCGGCGTGTTCCTGCTGGCCGCCCTGGCCGGCCTGCGCGCCGCCAGCCCGCCACGCCATCCCGCCGCATGGGCCAGGCTGCTCGCCTCCTGCGCCATTCCCGCCATGGCGGTGCTGCTGCTGGCGATGCAGCGCCTCGGGGCGGCGCCCGGCACCGGCTGGGCGCTGCTGCTGGCCTGGGCCTCGCTATGGCATGCGCTGCTGTGGCCGCGGCGCCTGCCGCTGCTCGGGGTGGTGGCCGTACTGCTGCTCGGGGTCGGCCTCCTGGTGCAGCTGGAACTCGGCCTGGGGGCGCGCGACAGCGCCTGGATGCGCCATGTGGAAAACACTTGCGTCCTGCTCGGCGCCGGCCTGCCGCTGGGCCTCCTGCTGCTGGACGGGGTTGCGCGCGGCGCGCTGTCGCGGCCGGCCACCGAATGGCTGCTGCTCGCCCTCGCGCTGCTTGCGTTGGCCGGCCTGGTGCTGCAGGTCACGTTCGGCAACGAGACCGGCGTGTTCGAGGTGCAGCCGGTCGAATTCGCCAAGCTGGCGCTGGTCGCGCTGAGCGCGCACTGCCTGGCCCTGGCCACCGGGGCGGGCGGCAGGGGCCGCGGCTGGCGCGACTGGCTGCGCATGCTGGCCCCGGTGTTGCTGTTCGTGTTCCTGCTGGGCGTGGCGCTGGTGCAGGTGGACGATTACTCGCCCCTGATCCTGCTGCTGGTGTGGGGCGCGGTGAGCTTCCTGGCCTGGTGCCTGGCCACCGGGCGCCGGCTGCGGGCCGCGCTCGCGGGCGGCCTGTGCTGCGCGGCGCTGGGCGCCGCGCTCGCCCTGCAGTCGGCGGGCGCGGCCTTCAGCGGCGGCTTCTACGCCGAACGCTTCCAGGTCTGGGCCGACCCGGGGGCGCACCCGCACACTGGCCAGCAGATGCTGCTCGGCGCCCGCGCCGTCGCCGGCGGCGGCTGGTTGGGGGCGGACGGCCTGCTCGGCCTGGCGTCCCTCGGCCAGGGCGCGGGCGAGGCGCTGCGCATCCCGGCGGTGCAGGACGATTTTGCGCCCTCCTTCCTGCTGAACCGCCACGGCCTGCTCGGCGGCCTGCTGCTGTGGGGGCTGCAAGCCGGCCTGCTGGCCTGCCTGCTGCATGCGGCCGTCGCCGCCTGGCACGGCGCCGCAGGCGCCGGCGACTTCCGGCGCGCCTGGCTCGGGCGCTTCCAGTGCTTCCTGCTGGCCGGCGGCGCGGCCTTCCTGGGCGGACACTTCCTGCTGTCCTGGGGCACCAACCTGGCGCTGTTTCCGATCATGGGCCAGCCGATGAGCTTTCTCTCGAGCGGCGGCTCGCACCTGCTGTTTTTCATCTGCCCCCTGCTAGCGTTCGGCATGGCGAGCGTTCAATCTTTCGAGGAGAATCCATCATGCCGGTCTACGTCCAACACGAAATCCTGGCCAAGGTAGGCGACGTCTTCAATGCCGAGGCGCTCTGGCAGGCGCCTGGCCTGGCGCTGTTCTCGCGCCGCCCGCTGCTGCGCGACCTGCTGGAGCGCTCGCCGCGCGAGCAGCGCGGGCGCGCCGCGACGCGCTGCTTCTCGCACGTCACCCTGATGCTGCCGCAGGACGAGGTCGACGACGACCGCCACCTGACCCGCGGCGCGCGCGTGCGCGACCTGGCGCAATCGCTGGCGGCCCTGCACCAAAAGGATTTCGGCGACCTGCTGGGAGGCGACGAGGTGCGTTACCACGTGGTCGGGAACGAAGCCGTCGGGAGCGGCGAAGTCAAGGTGAAGTTCGGCCACGCGGTCTACCTGCCGGCGCCGGGCGAACAACTGCTGTACACGGTCACGGCCTCGCGCGACAGCGCGATCTGGCAGCCGGTGTGCGCGGTGTACCCGGACCAGCGCCTGACCCTGGTCGGCCAGGACGAGGCGAACGCCACCTTCGCGGTGCCGGGCTGGCCCTTCGGCCTGGACGCCGGGATCCTCCTGATCAACGACGGCCCGGAGAGCGAGATCGAGGTGCAGGTGCGCCCCAAGGATACGCTCGACTGCCGCTTCGACGCGGCCGGCGGCTACTACGTGATCCGGGGCAGGAAGGCGGGCGGCGACGGCGCCGGACAGCGCCTGCTCTTGAGGATCGAGCGCGCCGGCGCGCCCGCGCGCGCGGCCCTGCCCGCGTCGCCGGGCGTGCTGCCGGCGCGCACCCCGTCGGTGTGGAAGCCGCGCGCCACCGCCGCCATCGACAACGAGATGACCGCCATGCCGCTGGCCGGCGCGACGCTTCCGGCCGCCGCGCCTGCGCTGGAAAACGACGCCACCTACGCGCCGCTCGCGCGTCACCGCATCACGCTGGCGGCGCTCGCGCTGCCGCGCCTGAGCCGCTACCGCGACACCGGCGCCGCCGCGCTCGAGATCGGCCTGGGCGCGAACCTGGCCCCCGCCGCGCCGGGCCAGGACTGCCCGATCCGCTTCCTGGTGGACGACGCCGACGAACTGCATGCGCTCACCGCGGCCGGACGCCAGCGCATCAAGGCGCCTGCGCAGTTCGCGCCGCTCGACGGCGCCAGCGTGCGCTTGCACGCCGTGGCGCCGGAAATGGCGGAGCGCTATGCGGCCCTGTTGGCGCTGCCGCAGGGTCCCGAACAGCCGGCCGCTGCCGGCACCCGCTTGGTATTTGGACGCGGCATGCCGGCGCTGGCCGGTCTGCGCGTGCTCGACGGTCCGGCTTTCCTGCGCCAGCTCGACGGCAGCGCGGCGGCCAGCGCCGACCGGCTCGGCCTGTCGCGCAACGCCTTCAGCTGGGAAGCGACAAGCGAAGGCTTGCGCGTGGTGCGCCTGTCCGAGACCCAGGCCCTGTTCCACCTCGATGGCGAACTGCGCCTGGTGGCGCAGGTCGCCAATGCCAGCCTGGAGCAGCCCTACCTGCTGCCGTCCGGCCACCACCTGGTCGCCGGCCACTACGTGCTGCGCTTCGACGCGTGAACCTGCCCATGCCGTCCGCGACCGTCATTGCCGCCTACTGCGCCGGACTGCTGCTGACCCTGTGCCTGGCGGCCCGGCTGACCCCGGGCGCATGGTGGCGCCGTGCGAATGCGCGCGCCCTGGCGGTACTGGTGGGCGGCACCGCGCTGCTGGGCGGATTGCTGCACGCGGCGTTCACGCCCGATGCGGCCGCGCCTCCCGCCATGACGGCGGCGCTGCTCCCTGCCGAGGCGCCGGTGGCGGGCGCGCAATACCGCGTGCGCGAGCACCTGAACCTGCGCGAGCATACCGGGATCGATGCGCGCCGCCTGGCCGTGGTGCCGGCCGGGACGCGGGTGACTGCGACCGGCCAGCGCCGCGGCGACTGGTGGCAGGTCAGCGCCGTGGTCGACGGCCGCCGGTTGGAAGGCTGGGCCAGCAGCCTGTGGCTGCGGCGCGCCGACGAATCCTCAAGCGTCGTCAAGGCCCGATAAGCGCATCGGGTTGAAGTACAGGCCCTTGGCGCACTGGGTCGGCCCGACGCGCACGAAGCCGAAGGCCTCGTACACCGGCACCGCGAAGTTCGAGGAGTTGACCGTGAAGCTGCCGTCGCCGCCGGCCGCGATCGCCGCGTCGCGCGCCGCTTCCCACAGCGCGCGCGCCACGCCGCGCCGGTGCCAGCGCTTGCCGACGAACAGGTGGAACAGGTGGCTGCGGTCGCGCACCGCGACGAAGCCGGCCACCGCGCCGTCGATGACCGCCACGTGATAGACGTGCCCACGCGCGAGGAAGCCGCGCACGCCCATCTCGTCGTTCTCCGCAAGGAAGGTCGATGCGCCTTCGGGCGGCGACTCGTGCACGATGTACTCGCGCGCCAGTTCGCGCAATAACGCAGCCACGGCCGGGATGTCCGGGGCCACCAGCGGTCGGATCAACATGGATTTTCGCGGCTAAGCTGTTTTGGGAATGCCACGATATCACAGAAAGCGTTTCCGTACGGCAATTTAGTGACCATTAGTAGGGCGCCGACCCAGACTACCCGAGCCATGCCGGAATCGAGCGTCAGTGCCCCGTTCAATAGCGCCTCCAGCGTCGGCCCGGGCGTCCAATCCCCGTCCGGCCGGCGTCCCAAGGTGCCGCTGAACCCTCCCCTGCGCCACCCGCGCTACCGGGCCCGCACGCTGTCGATCTACCTCCAGGCGGGTAACAGGAAAAACCCGCTCTGATCGCGGCATCGAAGGCCTGCGTTCCGGTGTACAGTAGCAGGATCGTCAAGTCGATCCGTCCCATGCCGCTTTCATCCGAGATCCTGTCCTCCTTCGATTTTGCGCCACGCTACGACGTCGCCGTGGCCAGCCGCCGCGGCAGCGGCCTGGCGCAACGTGCCGAGAACCAGGACAACTTCGTGGTCATCGACCACGCCGGCCAGGCCGCCTGCCTGCGCGGCCAGGCGCTGCGACGATTGCGCCTGGCGGGCTGGCCGGCGGGCCACGGCCGGGTGGCGGTGCTGGACGGGATGGGCGGGCATGGCCACGGCCGCGAGGCGGCCGAAGCGGTCGCCGCCGGCCTGCTGGGCATTCCGGCCTGCCGCGAGGCGGGCGAACTGGCACGCCACCTCGACGCCCTGCACGCCGAACTGCAAGGCCGATTCGCCGTCGAAGGCGGCGTACGCCCCGGCACCACCCTCACGATGCTCGAACTGCCCACGGGCGGCGCGCCCCTGCTCTACCACGTGGGCGACTCGCGCCTGTACGAGATCGGCCCGGCGGGCGCCCTGCCCCTCACCGTCGACCACGTGCCGGCCACCGCCGCGGCCCTGAGCGGGCGTATCGACGAGAACGGCTGGTGGCGCCAGGTGCATGGCGCGCATGCGCCGCAGATCGCGCAGGCCTTCATCCTCGGCAATGCCTTCGCCAGCCCGGCGCAACTCTCGGACCCTTTGTACGAGCTGACCCCGCTGAACCTGCCCTCGTGGATGAGCGCGCTGCCGGACCGGCGCGTGCTGCGCCTGCGCGAGGACGCCTGCTACCTGCTGGCAACCGACGGTTTCTGGTCCTGCGCCGCCCCCGACCGCTTCGTCGCTGGGTGGCCGGACCTGCTGGCCGGGGCCCCCGACGCCGCCAGCATGATCGGCCGCCTGTTCGGCGCCCTCGAGACGTCCCCGCCACCAGGCCTGCACCCCGACAACCTGACCGCGCTGGTGCTGCGCCCCCTGCAGGCCCAGGCCGGCAGCCACGCGGACGAAACCGCCCTGCCCGGGCCGCCGCGTTGAAAAATTCCCAACAGAAAATAATGTTGTTAATCAATGAATGCGGCGCGCCGCTGACGAGCAAAAGGGCGTAAGCTTGCCATGTTGTCGATCATCACCGAGTTCGCCATCGCCCCATGAACCGCTGCCGCAATCCCGAGCATCCGCACTGCACCGTCTGGGTCATGCCAGGCGAATCGCTGTGCGCGCACGGCCACGACCAGCCGGCTGCCGATGCGGCCGCGCCCGGCGCTGGCAGCGGCCTGCCCGCGAGCTTCGAGGCGATCAGCGCGCTGCGGGCCCGCCGCATCCCCGAGGGCGGGCAGGCAGGCGCCCCGGCGGCGACCCGCGGCCTGGGCCGCCCGCAACTGCACATCAGCGGGTTCGACCCGCGCGCGGCGGGCGGGCGCCAGGCCATCAAGCTCGAGCTGCGCGGCATGCCGATGGATTGCGCGGGTGAAGTGCACATGCTGGTGCGCTCCGGCCTGCGCCTGCGCGACGGCGACAGCCATGTCTTCCAGCGTACCTCGCGCGGCGACTGGCGCCCGGTCTTCCTCGAGTTCTCCTCGCGCGGCCTGGAGCACGGCCAGTACCGCATCGACGTCGAGCTGCACAGCCGCCATCCGGGCCGGCCGGGAGCGGCGCGCACCTGGACCTGCTCGCCGGTGATCCTGGTCCCGCGCCCCGACGCCAGCCTGGGCGACATCCACCAGACCTTCCTGGCCACCCACAAGAACGTGCGCGTGAGCGCCGACGACGCCGCCATCGCGCGGGTGCAGGCGCCGGGCGGCGGCAGCCTCGACATCGACGTCAGCGTCCGCGACGGCGCGATCGCGCAGCTGGACATCCGCGATCCCCGCGACGGCGGCGGCAAGGTCGACCTGGGCTTTTCCACCATCGCCTGGGACGAAGACCTGATCGAGATCGACGTCCCGCTGCAGGCGCCCGGCCATCCCTGCCCGGCCAGCACGGCCTGCCTGGTGCATGCCGAGCCGGATGCGAGCCTGCAACGCCACCTGCGCCTGTTCGCGCTGGACGAATGCGTGCTCGGGCGCTTCGAGGAAACCGATCCGGAAGCCGACCTGCTGCTCATGCACCATGGCGAACACGGCGAGGATCGCGGCGGCCTGACGCGCCGCCTGTCCGGCCGCCACGCCATCATCCGCCCGGGGCGGCATGGTTTCGAGATCGAGGACGTGTCGCGCTACGGCCTGCTGCTCGACGGCGTCTGGCCGGGCAAGCACACGCCGGTGTTGCTGCGGACCGGCATGCGGATCTCGCTCACCGCCAGCATCCGCGGCGTGGTCGAACTGGAGGTGAGCGCCGTGCTGGCGCACGGCGTGATCCTGCACCGCGTCGACGCCGGCGCCCAGGCGGAAGCCTTCTGCATCCTCGCGCCCGACACGCAGCCGCAGCGGCGCGACCTCGCGGCCCGGCCGCGCGCCGCCGGCGTGCCGCTGCTGTTCCACCGCGACGGCGGCTTCTGGCAGCTGGACCCGCTCACGGGCGAGGAAACGCCGCTCGTCCCGGGTATCGGCCTGGAGCGCTTGCCCGGCATGGACGGGCGCCTGCGCTTCGCCGCCCGTCCCTATCCCGAATGTGCGCCGGAAACGCGCGCGCAAGTCCCACGCGCCGGCGAGCGCCGGCGTGCACAGCCCGCTGCCTGGCTCGGCAGCTGAGCCGGGCGTCAAGCGCCGTGCGGGCGCAGGAGCAGGAAGATCAGCGAAGTACCGGCCAGCAGCGCCGTTTGCAGCGCGAAGACGATGACCGGGATCTTCAGGTGTTCTGGAATTTTCATGGCGCGTCCTTTCGTTGGCGTTTCAGAAAAAACCCGTTCGGGGATATGAATGTACGCCTGGCGCGGGAGAAGGCGCGCCCTGTAGCCTCGCAACAATCCGCCCGTGCCTGCGAGAACTTCTGCCGTTCGGAGCTGGACGTGTTCCGGCGCGTGCTCGCGCCGACGTGCAGGTGGAGCGGGTCGAGCACCAACTGGCCGGCGCGCGGCGCTGCGCTATCGGATCGTGCCCATCATGCAGGTCGCGGGCGACGTCGGCGCAGCGTGAACCTGGTCGGGACGCTGGCTTGCCAGTTGGATGAGACCGCTGCGCGTGCCTGTGATGGCACGGGCAGCAGTTCGGGCTTCTTCAGGCGGCCGCGGCCTGCGCAGTCATGTCGGCTGCGATATAAGCGCACACCCGGTCGCGGCCCGCCTGCTTCGCGCGGTAGAGCTCCATGTCGGCGCGCTTGATGACGACGCCGACTTCGTCGCGCTCGCGATGTTGCGCCACGCCGAAAGACGCCGT
Source organism: Massilia sp. (assembly GCF_046293535.1). NCBI lineage: Bacteria > Pseudomonadati > Pseudomonadota > Betaproteobacteria > Burkholderiales > Oxalobacteraceae > Massilia > Massilia sp. Next base: position 76,078 of record NZ_JBKBOV010000016.1, read on the forward strand.
GACATGCAGCCCGGCCGGCCAGGTTTGCCGGTGCAGGGCAGTGCGCAGGTTCTCGGCCAGAATCCGGCCCTGGTACACGTTGGTCATCGGACAGACGATGAGGAATTCCTCCCCGCCCCAGCGCACCAGCCGGTCCGACGAACGGATCCCGGACGCAATGACGTTGGCGAATTTGCGCAAAACGTCGTCGCCCACGTCATGGCCATGGGTGTCGTTGATCGATTTGAAGTGGTCGATGTCGATGAAGATCATGACCATCGGATCGGCCAGCAGGCTCGATGTGCTCATCAGCGCCGCACGCAGGCCCTGGCGGTTCAGGACGCCCGTGAGCGGATCGATATGGGCCTGCCCGGCCAGGTCGCGCGCCTCGAGTTCCAGGGCCTCGTTGACTGTCTTGAGCAGCGCGACGGCGGCGCGGCTGTTCCTGAGCTGCGAACGCAGCGACAGCGTGAGGACCGCCAGCCAGCCGACCGCGCATACTACCCATGTGGCAACCAGCCCCATCAGCAACGCATCCAGGGTGATCAGCTTGCCGTGCAAGCGCAAATGGTGCAGCGTGAAGGCATGTGCGCCTTCCTTGCCGCCGCCGCTGATCAACACTTCGGCACGCGCGACATTGTCGATGTTGACGGCGGAATGCTCCAGCGCCGGCTGTGCCATATCCTTCCACCACTGCGCCACACCGAACCATTTGAGCGGCACCACGAGCGTGCCGCCGTCTGGCGGCAGGTCGAGTGCGTCGATCTGGTTGATCTTGTAGGTCTGCCACTGGTCGAGCCGGGTCAGGCCCTCCTCCGCTTGGGCAAGCACGATCGCAAAGCGCGGCGTTCCCGGGCCGGCATAGCCGCCGTCGATGCTCATGTAGTCGAAGCGGGACATGTCCAGGCCGGTCGCGCCCTTGAGGAAGCTCAAGCCGAGCTTGCAGTAAGGCCACTCGCTCTTGCGCGAAATCAGGCAATGCACGACCAGGTCTTGCCCACGGCGCTCGATCCGCCCGACGGAAGCACCTCCACTGTTGCGGTCGTCTTCAATAAAGACCGGAAAATGGTCGCCAGTGAGATCGACCACCTTTTCCATACCGTAATGCTGCCAGGTGAGCAAGGCAGCAGTGACGATCAGCAAGCCGCCAAAGAAATAGCGCGCGTAGTCAAGCAGCCGGGCAAGCGGCTGGAATGAAGTTTCCGAAAATGGCGCAGGCATAGTTAAAAAAAATAAACAGTTATTGCATTCAGGAAATTTACACTAAGGCTGAGTTGCTTGCAAGGAAAGCTAAATCTGTCATTACAGAATGTTGCTTTTCCGAATTAGTTGCCGCCGAATGCTGGGCAAGATGGCCTGATGTAGCCGTCCGTTGACGGGCCAAAGCCGGCCGTTGGGCACCGTCTCGGGCCAATGACTGCGTTTGCTTGTGTTGCCGCGAGATGACGCATGCCTTGCACCCTTGCCTGGCGCACACCGCTGCCCGTGCCTTTACGCAATCTACGCTATGCTTACCGGTTCGACAGTTTGGACACAAGGCATGATGCGTATTTTCCTCATACTATTTACGGAGGCCACTCCCCCGCGCGGCAATCCTACCGACTCCAGCCACAACTGGAAGCGAATGGAGCGCAGCTGATGTTTCATCTGATGTTCAGTTTGCCCTGCGTGGTCGTGCTGTTGCGCTGGCTCATGCCGCTGCCCTTATCCGGGCGCACGAAGCTGGCTGGCGCCGTCGTGTTGGTGCTGGCCTCGCAATATCACCTGTGGTCGCGCTTTTCTTCCGGCAGCGTGTTTTCGCCGGAATTTCCGAAATTCCTCATCATCCTGTTCAACTGGGCGTTTGGCGCCATCTTGCTGCTGGCTGTGTTCCAGCTGTTGCTCGACGTTGGCGCCCTGCTTGTCGCACTGGCTCGGCGTCGCCGCGGGCCGATCGCTGCGCGGTTGCGCGCTGCGATCGGCGTCACAGCCGTGCTGCTGGCCGCGCTCGGCGTCATGCAGGCGATCAAGCCGCCGCCACTGAAGGACGTACAGATCACGGTAAAGGACTTGCCGCGCGAATTCGACGGCTATCAGATGCTGCACCTGACCGACCTGCACATCAGTCGCCTGTTCGACGCGGCATGGACACGCAAGGTCGTCGACGATGCCAACGCGCTCGGGGCGGACCTGATCGTCATCACCGGTGACCTCATCGATGGCAATGTCGCGCAGCGCGAAGCCGACGTGGCACCGCTGCGTGACTTGCGCGCTCCGGACGGCGTCTGGGTCATTCCCGGTAATCACGAGTACTTTTTTGACCACCGCGCATGGATGGCGTATTTTACCGGGCTCAACATGAAGCCTCTGGACAATAGCCATACCATCGTCAAGCAAGGTAGCGGCCAACTGGTGCTCGCCGGCGTGAACGACGTGACCGCCCCGCGCACCGGTGCTCCCGCGCCCGACCTCGATGCGGCGCTGCGCGGCGCACCAAACGGCGTGCCGGTCATGCTGCTCGATCATCAGCCCAGGAATGCGCGCTTTTCAGCCAGCCGTGGCGTCGCGCTGCAATTGTCCGGCCACACGCATGGCGGCATGATCATCGGTCTCGACCGCGTGGTGGCGCGGGCGAACAACGGCTTCGTTTCGGGCGCCTACGACGTCGACGGCATGACCCTGTACCTGAACAATGGCACGGCCCTGTGGCCGGGCTTCGCGCTTCGGCTTGGCGTGCCTGCCGAGCTGACGCGCATCACGCTGCGGCGTCAGACACCTTGAGCGCGCGCTGCAACAGCGATAACAGTCCTCGAAAGAGGATGACTTCAAGGTAACCGAGCGACCCGGCGCGTCCTGCCCCATTGATCAGGATTCGTGCCTGGAACGGTGGAATGCCGTCGCCTTGACCGGAAGCTCTTGGTCCAACTTCGGCATCCGCTCACGATTTATCTGCTGGATGAGGGTCCTGCTCGCCAAATCGGGGTCGAAATTGAGCTGAGGTCGAGCTTCTTTCAGAGCTTGCAGTAATGACGCAGCAGTCTGATACGCGACTTATCCAAAGCTTCTTGAATGCAGTTTCAGTCCGCTTCTGCCCCGACAGCGGACACCGGCTCAGTGTACAAGGCTGTTGATGCTGAACAAGCAAGCGCTGTTGTGAGGCGTTCTTAGTCGCGCGTCCCATCGTGCCGCCAGGCCGCCGGCCAGGCCGGCAGCGGAATGCGCTCGTCGTCGCCCGGCACCGGCACGAAGGCGTTCGCTTCCCAGTCGCGCGCGGCCTGCTCGATGCGCTCGCGGCTCGACGACACGAAGTTCCAGAAGATGTAGCGGCGGCCGTCCAGCGGTTCGCCGCCGATCAGCACGAAGCGCGCGCCGGCGCTGGACGAGACCCGTACCGGCAGGCCCGGCTCGACCATCGCCATGGTTCCGGCCGGGATCGCCTCGCCGTCCACTTCGATGGCGCCGATCGGCGCATACACGGCGCTCTCCTCCGGTAGGCCGCCCAGGTCGATGGACGCGCCCGGGGCCAGCTGCGCGTCGAGGTAGAGGGTATTGCTGAAGGTCGGCACGGGCGAAGTACGGCCGAAGGCGCTGCCCACCAGCACGCGCACGGTGGCGCCCTCGAACTCGACCTCGGGAATCTGGTCCGCAGGAGTGTGCGAAAAAGCGGCGGGCGCCTCCTCGTGCTCGCGCGGCAGCGCCGCCCACAGCTGCAGGCCATGGGTGCGGCGCACCCGGTCCAGCAAGTCTTCCGGGGTGCGCTCGGAGTGGACGATGCCGCTGCCGGCCGTCATCCAGTTGATCGCGCCCGGTTCGATGCGCTGCTCGGTGCCGAGGCTGTCGCGGTGCATGATGGCGCCCTCGAACAGGTAGGTCACCGTGGCCAGGCCGATGTGCGGGTGCGGGCGCACGTCGTGGCGCGCGCCTGGTTCGGCTTGCACCGGCCCCATGTGGTCGAAGAACAGGAAGGGGCCGACCGACTGGCGCGCGGCGGCGGGCAGGATGCGCCGGACCTTGAAGCCGCCGCCCAGGTCCTTGTCATGCGATTTGAACAGGTGCGCAATGGCCATGACAACCCTCCGTGTTTGAACGATACGCCTACTCTACACCATCCCGACCGCCCCGCAGCCCCGCGGGAGAACGGGTTCACGTCAGCTCGCGCACCACGCGAAAGCCCACGATGTCGTTCGACAGCACGCTGGAGAAGCCGTTGCGCAGCGCCGAGCGCAGGTAGCGCGGCGCGTACAGCCAGCAGCCGCCGCGCAGGATGCGGCGTGCTCCGTCGCCGCCGCTTTCCCAGGCGCTGCCGTCGAGCGGCGCGCCGACGTAGTTGTCGTGGACGACATCCTGCACCCATTCCCACACGTTGCCGTGCATGTCGAACAGGCCCCAGGGATTGGCGGGGAACATGCCGCAGGGTGTGGTGCCGTGGCGGCAGGCGCCGCGCGCGCCGCCGTTGTAGGTGAAGCTGGCGTCGAAGTTGGCCTGCTCCGGGCCGATGGTGTCGCCGAAGCTGAAGGCGCTGCGGGTGCCGGCGCGGCAGGCGTACTCCCATTCGGCTTCGCTCGGCAGGCGGTAGCGCTGGCCTGTGGCCGCGCACAGCCAATCGAGGTAGCGCTGCGCATCGTGCCAGGTGACGCCCACCACCGGGTGCGCGTCGGTCTGCGGGAAGCCGGGCGCGAACGGGTCGACCTCGCCCTGCGGCTCCCAGCCGCAGGCCTGCACGAACACGCGCCATTCGCCCACCGTGACCGGGTAGCGCCCCATCGCGAAGGGCCGCTCGATGCCGACCCAGCGCTGCGGCGTTTCGCGTTCCAGCCAGCGTTGCTGCGCGCCCGCCGCCATCGCGATCTTGCGCTCGTGCTCGTGGGAGCCCATCTGGAAGCGTCCGCCCGGGATCAGGACCAGCGCCGGCCCGCCGCCCTCGCCCGCCAGGAACGGATCGCACAGCACGCCGCCCGCATCGACCTCGGCGGCCGCCGGGATCAGCTGGCGCAATTCGCCGGCCGTGCGCGCCGCCTGCAGTTCGCGCGCGCGCTTCTGCTCGGCCAGGTAGGCCGCGGCGGCCCTGGCCTGTTGCGCCTTGCGCTGGGCTTCTTCCTGCGCCAGGCGCGCCTTGGCGGCTTCTTCCTCGCGCCGGGCCAGCAGTTGCTGGCGCAGCGCCTCCTTGCGCGCCGCCCTCGCCTCTTCCTGGGCCGCGCGCTCGCGCCGCTGCTGCTCGCGGCGCTGGCGCTCGATCAGGGCGCGGGCCGCGACCCTGGCCTGCTCTTCGGCCTGCGCTTTCTTTTGCTGCTGCACGGCCAGTGCGCGCTCGCGCCGTTCCTGCTCGGCCTGCGCCGCCGCCCTGCGCGCGGCCAGTTCCTCGGGCGACGGGCCGGCCGCATCGCGCAGATGCCGCAGCAGGGCGCGCACGCTCGGCGGGCGTGCCGCCGGGTCGGGCGCCAAGCCGGCGCGCAGCGCCTGCCACTGGTGCGGCTGCAAGCCCTGCGGCGCCACGCCGAGGTCGCGCGGCAAGGCGCCATCGAGCATCCGGTAGATCATCATCGACACCGCGTAGACATCGAGCGTCGGGGCAGGCTGGCCCTGCGCGCCGCCCGCTTCGGGGGCGCGGTAGCCGGGCGTACCCGAGGCGGCCGGGGCGTCCAGCGGCGCCGCGCCCTTGCTGCGCGCGCGCGCCGCGATGCCGAAGTCGAGCAGCTTGACCTCGCCGCGCCGGGTCAGGAACACGTTGCCGGGCTTGATGTCGCGGTGCACCAGGCCATGCTTGTCCCACGCGTAGTCGAGGGCGCCGGCGACCGGTTCGAGCAGCTCGAGCACGCGCTCGAACGGCAAGCTGCCTTCGCGCGCCAGCAGGCTGTCGAGGTCCTCGCCCTCCAGGCACTCCATGATGATGAAATAACTGGCGGTGGCCGGATCCTGCGCCCATTCGTAGACCCGCACGATGTGCTCGTGCGCCAGGCGGCGCGCGCGCGTCGCTTCCTGGATCAGGAGCCGGGACTGCAGGGTGGACTGGGTCAGCTGCGGCGGCAGGATCTTCAGCGCCACCTGGGCGCTGTGGCCCAGCTCCGCGTGGGTGGCCAGGTCGGTCGCCTGCCACACCTGGCCCATGCCGCCGTGCGCGATCAGGCGCTCCAGCCGGTAGCGCCGGTTCCGCGGCCCGACTTCCTGGCCGGCCATCAGGCCGATCTCGGTGCCCGGGCGGGCGCGCTGCGCGGGCGCCTCCTCGAGCACGGCGGCGTCCGGCGCATCGGACGGCAGATAGGCGGCGTCCAGGATCGCGTTCTTGCGCAGGTCGAATTCGGTACGGCTCAGCAGGCCATCCTCGTGCAGGGCACGCAACTCGCGGATCTTGTCGATGGCGCTCTGCATTGCGCGGGTCACCCGATCGTCAATGCGGCAAGGCCGCGCCGCACGCGGCGCAGAAGCGCTCGTCCGCGCGCGCCGGGTGGCCGTGGGCGCACTGGCGTGCCGCCGGGGCGCCCACGGCCAGCAGGGCGACCTGGTGGCGGCGGTCGCGGTCGACCTCCAGCTCGCGCCGCGCCTGCTCGTCGCGCACCAGTTGCAGCGCTTCGTCGACGCGCAGCTTGCCCGCGCCGGCCAGCCCGGCCAGGGCGCCCAACTGCTCGGCATCCATGCCCGCGTGCACGCGGGTCTTCATGAAGTCGCTCAGGACCTGCGCATTGGGCGCCGCGGCCAGGGCCAGCTTGGCGGTGTCGTCCATGGAAGCGAAGGCTTCCAGGCGGCGCAGTTCCAGCGCGTGGCGGCGCTCCTCGGCATCGAGCTGCACGTCCTGCAGGGCGCGCGCCTGGCGCGCATCGAGTTCGATGCTGCGGGCGAGCTTGTCCTGCTGCTGTTGCGTGCGGGTCGACTCGATGCGCTGGCGCAGCTGTTCGTCCTCCCATTCCTGCAGGCGCTCGGCCTCGCGCCGGCGCGCCGCATTCGCCAGCACCAGGCTCTGGTGACGGGCCAGGTGTTCCTGCTCGTCGATGGCGCGCGCGCGGCGCGCCGCGTCTTCCTGGTCGGCGCGCAGGCGCACGAGCTCGGCCTGCCGGCGGGCGCCGTCCTCGATCAGCGCGGCCTGCTCGATCTTGTAGCGAATCTGCTGCTGCAGCAGCTGCTGGGAAAAACGCTGGCGCGCGATGGCCAGGGTTTGCCGTGCGTCCTGCTGGGCCACCTCGAGTTCGCTGCGCATGCGCAGCTGGGCCAGGGCGCGCAGGTGCTTCCATTCCTGGGCCTCGTCGAGGCGGCGCGCGCCCTTCCTGGCCAGCTCGTGTTCCAGTTCCGCCAGCACGTCGCCGGCGCCACGCTCCAGCGCCTGCTTGCGCGTGCCGGCCTCGAGGATGCGTGCATACAGCTCGATCTGGCGCGCCCGCACCGCATGGGCGCGGTCGGCGCCCTGCAAGGACAGCTCGGCGCGCGCGATGGCGTCGTCCTGGCGCAGTTCGCGCTCGCGCTGGCGCACCCGCGCGGCCTGCTCGGCGCGCCGCAGGCGCTGCCATTCTTCGGCGTCGTACAGCTCGTCGAGGTGCTTCGCATGCTCGATCCGCACGTGGCGCTCGTCGGCCGCCAGCCACAGGCTGCCCACCCGGGCGCGCTGGGCGTCGTACTTGTCGTGGCGCAGTTCGACGGTGTCGACCTTGACCGCCGCCAGCCCGTATTCAAGCAGCAGCAGCTTGAGGCCGGACTGCAGGCGCTCGTCGAGCTGCTCGCGCAGATCGACCTTGCCGACCATCTCGCGGATCGAGCGCGCGCCGACGAATTCTTCGAGCAGCTGGCGCACCGGCGCCGCCAGGAGTTCGCGCAACTGGTCCACGCCGATCGTGCCCGGCAGCGTCATGAAGTGGCGCGCGAAGGCCGGCACGTTCTCGATGCGCAGGTTGACCGTGAAGCGCGCGTCGACCGCGAGCTGCTCGGAGGTGACCACGTCGCCGAAACGGAATTCCACCGGCAGCGCGCCGCTGCGGGTGACCAGGATCTCGGCATGCTGGTCGCGCAGCAGGTGGTTCAGGCGGGTGAAGAAGCCCTCGATCTCGTATTCGCCCTGCGGCACCTCGGTGGCCCGGTCTCCCTGCAGGATGTAGGCGCGCGCCGTGGCCGGCACGCGCAGGGTTTTCACGAACACGCCCGACAGCACGCGCACGCCGAAGAACACGGCCAGTTCGTCGGGGCCGGCGACCCAGCGGTTCTCGCGCAGGACCGGAGCATTGCGCGGCGCGCCCAGGATCAGGCCGCAGCCGGCGCAATAACGCGCGTCGCCGCCATGCTTGCGCTCGCAGCGCGGGCAGGCCGCGCCTTTCACTCCGAACATCTGGAACATATCCGACTCCGTTTCTTCTTTTACAACATACCGGCGATTCTAGCGCAGCCGGGCGCGATTCAAATGATCCCGATCCTGTCCACGCAGGCCAGGCTCGCCCCGCGCGCGCGCAAGGCCGCGCGCCACGCCGGGTCGAGCTGCGCTTCCCAGGCGCGCGGCACCAGGATGCGGTCGCCCGGCGCCGCCTCGCATGCCAGCAGCGCGCACTTCGGCAGCAGGCCTTCGACCGTCTCGACCCGGCCGGCATGCCAGGCCGAGGACTGGCCGGTGGCCAGCACCCGCCCGCGCGGCAGGAATTCGCGCCCGCGCGCCATGCGGTCGGCCATCACCAGGGCCAGCTCGAAGGAAGGGCCCTGGAAGCGCGCCTGGCCGAAGCGCACCGTGCTGCGCCACTGCCCCAGGCCGCGGCCATCGAAGTGGCGGGCGCCGGCCAGCACCGCGCGCACCCGCGCCTGCAGCGCCGCGTCCACACCGGGTGCCGCGATGCTGGCCTCCTCCTCGCCATCGTGCGGCGCCGGACGCACGCTGACCTCGACCCAGCACAGGCTGTCGCCGGCGCCGCCGCTGACCAGCGGGAACCAGGCGCGCGCCGCCGACACGCCAGTTGCCGGGTCGGGATGTCCGTGCAGGGCGCCCAGGTGCGGCAGGCCGCCCTCGCCGCCCGCCAGCACGCCGAGCGGCACCTGGCCCAGCGCGTGGCCGTCGATGCGGCCCAGTTGCCAAGCATCGGACCAGCCGTTGGCCACCACCGGTCGCGGCGACTGCCACAGGCCGCGCACCATGCGGTCGGCCAGCACGCAGGCCAGCTCCCAATCGCGGTTGCCGGGCGCCGGAGCGCGATCGAGGCTCAGCAGCACCTGCTCGCGGCTGTCGAAGCGCGGCTCGGTATGGCGCGCCAGGCGCACGACTTCCTGCATGCGTTGCGCCAGTTCGGGCGCGTCCGGCACGCTGCACTTGACGTCGGCGCGGCCGCCGCGCGGGCGCGCGCTGGCCGTCACGCTCAAGTAGGTCCCGTCGGGCGCGATGCTGCGCACCAGGACCGGGGCGTTCATACAGCCTCCATCGAGAGCGCGCGCCGCGCCGCGCAGTCGTATTCGAGGTTGGCGACGATGCGGTCGGCCTCGTCCAGCAGCGCCGCCGCCAGCGCCGCCTCGCTCAGTTTCAGGCGCGCCAGCAGCGCCCAGGCGTCGTCCAGCGCGGCCAGCGCCCGCAGGCTGTGGCGGGCGCGGCGCCGCTGCTCCTCGAGCGCCAGGGGCTGGCCCGGCGCGGCGAGCGCCAGCGCCGGCATGGTGCCCACCGACAGGCTGACCAGGTCGAGCCGGCGCAGCAGTTCCTGGTGGCGTCGGAACACCGCGCAATCGGCCGGCAGCGCGGCCAGGCGCAGGCCGCACAGCACGCCCGGCAACTCCAGGAACAGGCGGCGCAAGGCCTGTGCATCCTCGCGCGCCGGATCGAATGCGCCTTGTTGCACGGTCGACGAGGCGCCCTCCGCGGGCTGGGCGGCGAGCCGCGCCATGAGCAGGGCCGCCAGGTCGCGCGCGGCGCCCAGGTCGACCGGCACGCAATCGTCCACCATCACGCCGAAGCGCGTGTACAGGAGCTGGTTGAAGCCGGTGCGGAAGGCATTCCACTCTTCGAAGCTGGTGCAGGGCGGCAGCGCGAGCTCCCCCTGCTCCAGTGCGCGCTGCAGGGCGGACTGCAGCAGCGCCACGAAGCCGTCCAGCGCGACCCGTTCCCCCGCTTCGCTGGCGAGGAACAGGTCGAAGCGCTGCTGCGCTTCGCGCGGGTCGGGCGCATCGATGGCGAAGCGCACGCGCAGGCCGATCTCCGGCGCGGCGGCAAAGGGCGTCAGGTCGCAGCCGTAGGGGCCCGGATGCACGCACCAGGCGGTCTCGCCATCGATGGGCGACACGCGCGCGCCTTCGTTCAGGCGCCGGGTACGGCCCTGCGCGCCCGCCAGCACGGCGAAACAGCCGGCCGGCACCGTGCATCCCTTCGCAAGGGGCAGCGCGATGAAGCCCGCGCCCAGGCCGTCGAGCTGCGGGGCGCTCTGGCGGAACGGCCGTGTGAACAGGCTCAGCATCTCAGGTCCCCGCCGGCCCCACGCGGGCTTCGACCACGAAGCGGGCGCCGTGATGCTGGAAATGCCGGGCCGGCTCGTCAAGGAAGGGCCAGGGGCCTTCGCATTCGCCGTCGCTGTCCAGGCGGCCCTCGAGCACCGTGGCGCCGGCGCCGTCGAGCACGCGCAGCGCCTGGGCGCCGCCCAGCAGCGCGGGCGCCAGCGGCGACTCCGGATCCAGCTGCAGGATCACCCGGCCTTGCACGAAATGCAGGCGCCAGGCGCCGTCGTCGGTGACCAGGGTGTCGAGCGCGGCGCCGCCGTCGGCGGCGCGCAGCATGCCCGAGCTGGCGCGCCATGGCCGCGGCGCGGCTTGCGCGCGGCGCGCCTCGGCCAGGGTGCGCAGGCGGCGCGCGGTGAGCGGCGAGGCCTGCAGCGCGGCGCGTTCGCCGGCCGTGAGCGGCCGGCTGCCGTCGAGCGCTGCGCGCAGCACCGCGTCGTCCAGCACCAGCCGGTCGCCTTCGACCCGGCGTCCGGCGAGCAGGCGCGCCTGCAGCTTGCGGTCAAGTGTCGTCATGTCCATTCACCTTTCCTCCTTGTTGCCGGCCGCCGCGCCCAGGCGCGCGATGGCGGCATCGCGCCGTTTGCGCAGGGTCGGCAGCGAAATCCCGTCCAGCAGCGCGAGCTGCTGCATGGTCGGCAGTTCGCCGCTGGCCGGATCGAGCCATTCGGCCGGATAACAGTCGTCGAAGGGCCCGAGCAGCTTCAGGTAGACCGCCAGCCGTACCGGCAGCGAATCGGCCTCCATCATGCGCACCGCCCAACTGCCGCGCTCCTGCGCCGCGGCCGCCACTTGCAGGTAGCCGGGGGGCAGTGAAACGCGCTGGGCCAGGTCGTCGTCCAGCAGGGCCAGCGGCGCGGCCGCCGGGACCTCCTCATCGCCGGCCTCCATGGCGGCCAGGTCGAGTTGGTCCTGGCGCGCCTCCAGGATCAGGTCCGGGCCGGGCGTGGCGGCCCCTTCGGACTCGCCGATCACGCGCCAGTAGTCGTCCAGCCAGTCCGCGGCGTCGCTGCCGTCCTGCAGCCAGTCGCGCTCCTGGTTCGCGGACAGGGCTGCGTACTCGCCGATCTCGCGCAGCATCGCGCCGATCTTCTCGGGCCGGTCCTTCAGGCCGGCGAAGCGCTTGGAGCGGGTGTGCAAGGGTCCGGCGGCGCCGCTGAAACGCTCCAGGCTCTCGCTCCAGCGCAGGATCCATTCGGGGCGGCAGTCGGCCACGCCGCGCAGTTGGCGCGCCTCGATCGGTTCGAGCTCGACCGGCCGCCCGAGGATCGCGCCCACCTGCTCGCGGTGCTCGCGCCAGGCCGCGAACAGGCGCGCCACCTCGCCATAGGCGGTATCGAGCATGCGGTAGGCGTACATCCGGTTCGGGCTGCAGGAGCGGCCGCAGGCGGCCTGGTAATTGTCGCTGTCGACCTTGTCGCGCAGGACCGCGTACAGGTCGTTGAACTTCTTGCGCAGCAGCGCATCGCCGCCGGGCGCGGCCCAGAAGGCGCCCATGCGCGCATGTTCGCCCGCCACCGCCGCGCACAGGGCCGCCCAGTCGCCCGGACGGGCCTGCAGTTCATAGACCAGGTCCAGCGCCAGTTCCAGTACGGTGTCGCCATAACTGTTGCCGGGCAGCTCGCCGCGCCGGCCCGTATGCAGGGCTCGCGCGACCACATCGACGTATTCCGGCAGCAGGTCCGTATCGCCGGCGTCCAGCAGGCGCTGCGGGCCGATGCGGGCGAGCGCCTGCAGCGAGCACTGCCCCAGCAACTTGCGGACCTGCTCCCAACCGTGCTCCTGGTACCGGGTTCCCGGCAAACGCATACCTTCCTCATCCTCGATGGCCATCCGCACAGAGCGGATTGTCAACAGATGATGCCATACAAACACAAAAACCGGGCGCGCAGATGAGGCTCAATCCTCCTTCTGTTCGGGCGATTGCAGTTGCATGGAGCGCAACACGCCGGCCACGATGGGGGCGGCATGGGCGCCGCCGCTCAGGCTGGACTGGCTCACGAAAGCGGCGAAAGCCAGCCGGCGGGTCTGGCCCGGGAGGCTGCCCGGTTCCAGCCAACCCATGAACCAGACGGTGGCGCTGCCGTCCTCGCCGGTGGGCGCGGTCCCGGTCTTGCCGAACAGGCCGGCGCGCACGGCGTCGAACTCCTTGCCGCGGAAGGCCCCGGCGGCGGTGCCGCCGTCCACCACGCCCTTCATGCCGGCGCGGACGCGGTCGAGGCGCACGCCCAGTTCCGGAGCGCTCTGGTTTGCCGCCTGGCGCCCGTCCAGTTCGAGCAGCAGGCGCGGCGCCGTCAGCCGGCCCTGCCCGACCGCGGCGGCAACCAGCGCCATCTGCAGCGGCGTCGCCTGCATGCGCAGGCCGATCGCCATCTGGCGCACCTCGTGGCGGGTCTGGATCGGATCGAGCATGGACGGGCTGGCCTGCAGCGCGTCCCAGGCGGACCAGCGGAAATCTTCCGGCAGCAGGCCGCCGTCGAGCCGCAGCGGGGCGCTGAAACCGAGCCGGCGCGCCATGCCGGCGACCGGACGCAGCGCATCGATGGCGCCCGGCTCGATCTCGCGCACGCCCGGCAGGCCACCCTGCGGCCGGCCGCCCAGGCTGCGGTCGCCCAGCTCGGCCGTCCAGGCGAACCAGGTATTCACGCTGTGCGCCAGCGCCTGCGCGAGGCCAAAGCGGCCCTCGACCGCGCGGCTGCCCGCCAACTGCTCGCGGTAGTTGGTGATGCGCGCGGGCGCCCCTTCCGGATAGGCGGGCGCGCCAGTGCGAAAGCCGTAGCCGGCATCGCCCGCCATGGCGTCGATCTCGGCCAGGGGCAGGCCGGCAAGCAGCCGTCCGAGGCGCCCGTCGCCGCGCGCCGCCGCCTCCAGGCCGAGGGCGGTCACCACCTTGAAGGTCGAGCCGGGCGCGCGCGTGGCGCCGCCGTCGTGCTGGAAGGCCGGCAGCCGCAGGGGGCTGCGCGCGGGATCGGCACGGTCGAAGTCGCGTATCTCCTGCCAGCGCGCGGGGTCGGCGGCGCCGACGCCGCCGCCGGCCGCGGCCAGCACGTCGCCATTGCCGGCGTCGAGCAGCACCAGGCCGGCCTGGCGCCCGTCCGGGACGCCGCCCGCGCTTGAACACGTCTTGCCATCCCACCTGCCGCCGCGCAGGCCGACGCAATCGAGCACCGCCTGGGCCGCCCCTTGCAGGCGCAGGTCCAGGCTCAGGCGCGCCGCGTGATGGCTTCCCGGCAGCCGCGCCAGCATGCCGGCCACGCTGGACGCGTGCTCGCGGTGCACGCCCAGCAGCGGCGCCAGCCCGGCCGCCTGCGCCGCGGCGCTGGCGCGGCCGTCGATCCACAGGCTTTCGCCGTGGCGCCCGCTCAGCCGGACCTCGGCGAGGCTGGGGCGCGCCGCGCCGTGCGAGGCCGGCAGCGCCTGCCAGGCCAGGCGCCCCTGTTCGACGCGCACGTGGCGGTAGGCGGCGTCGGCGCTGCCCGATAGCCGGGCCAGGTCGAGCGGCTCGACCTCGAGCACGATGCGCTTGGCGCCCGGTTCGGGCGCCAGCAGTACGCGCTGGACCGCATCGCCCTCGCGGCAGGCGCGTCCGTCGCAGACCGCGCTCACGCGCGCTTGCGCCCCATGGACCCGGCGCAGGCGGCCGGCCAGCAGCAGTTCGGCCGGCTCGGCCCGGTCGAGCACCAGGCGCGCGCCCTCGGCCTCGCCGCCCCCGTCCCAGGCACCCACGCGGGTCCATGGCGCCCAGCCTTCCGGCAGGCGCGCGAACAGGCGCATGGCGGCCAGCGGCAGCCCGGCATCCAGCGCCACCGGCACGCCGCCGACGCTGGCCTGCCACAGTTGCGGGCTCGCATCGCGCACGCGCCAGGCCAGCAGGCGGCGTTCGCTGTTGAATATGCGCAGCTGCTCGCGCACGAAGGCGCCGTCGGCGCGGTAATACAGGCGCCCCAGCAGCTTGCGGCCTTCCTCGTCGAGACGCAGCTGTTCCCAGCCGGGCAGCGGCGCGCGCGCATCAGGCCCAGCCATCGCCCAGGCGGCCAGGTCGCGCGGCGCCACTTCGGCCAGGCCGCCGCGTCCCAGGCGGATCAATCCGCGCGCCTGCAGCTGCTCGAACAGCAAGGCGTCTTCCAGGGCGCGCGGGGCGCCTGCCGGCACCCGGTATTCGCCCGCCGCAAGCTGCAGCGCCGGCAGCGCCAACCCGGGAGCGAAGGCCTGCACCAGTGCGGCGCCAGGGGCGCCGCCGATCGCGGCGCGCTGGACCAGCAGTTCGCCCGCCTGCGCGCAGCTGCTGCTGGCCCGCCGCGTCAGCCTGAGCGCGCCGTCCCGCCACACCAGCCAGCCCGCGCTGCCCAACAGGCCCTCGCCGCGCTCGCCGCGCAGCACCGCGTCCGGGCCCGCGTCGCCCACCCACGCGGTCCGGCCCTGTCCGTTCCAGCTCAGGCGCAAGGCGCCGCGCGCGTCGCCGCGCAGCTCCACCCGCGGCATGGCCGAGCCCGGCGCGGCCAACAGCACGGTGCGCGCCGGGGCCAGCGCGGCCGCTTCGGCGAAGGGATAGCCGATCCGCAGCGGCGCCAACTGCCCGCTGGCAGGGTCGGACAGCTGGGTGCACAGGTCGATCCGCAGCGGCGCCGCCAGGCGCATGCTTGACGCCACCACGAGCGCGCTGGCGCCGTGCTGGAGCACCTCGATGCCGGGCTCGCGCGGCACGCGCACGGTGACCCCGCCCAGCAGCGGCTGCAGGGCCGACAGCGCGGTCGGCCCGCCCGCCGCCGCGTCCGTGCTGGATGAGGCCAGCGAACGCGCCGCCTGCGCCAGCACCACGGCGCCGAGCAGCGCCGCGCAGCAGGCCAGCAGCAGCCACGGCGCAACAAGCAGCCGGGCCCGCGCCGCGGGGGCAGCGCCGAGCCGCAGGTTGCGCGCGCGCCGCCGCGCCGTGCGCCCGGCGGCGAAGGAATCCATGAGTGAAGTGAATGTGGCTGGCATCGGCAAGTCGCGGTAGGCGCGGCCTGGTGGCGGCCGCCTCGCGAAACCCTAGCAGGGGGCGGATGAAACCCATCCGGCGCGCGGATTCGGGCGCACGCTCGCGCGCTTTTTTCGACAGCTCGCTCCCCGTTTTCGGCATCCCGTCGCAAGCGCCTCGCACCATGAAACCGCTTGGCCTACAGTGCACACATCGACCACCCACCCACAAGGAGAAACACCATGAACATCATGAAGCATATGGAAGCCGTCTTCATCGTCTCGATGAGCCTCGCCGTCTCGGGCAGCTACCTGCTGGACAACATCCCGGAAGCCCAGGCCCGCAACTACAGCGCCGACGCGTCCATGGTCGCCAGCGGCGACAAGATGGCGGTCGTGACCGTCAGCGCCAAGCGCCTGTCGAGCGAAGAAAAGCTGGCCGCCGGAGCGCGCGGATGAGTGCCGCAGGCCTGCCCGTTGTCGCCCCGGCGCGACAGCGGGCGGCCCGTTCCGGCGTGAGTTGTATCAGGCTACTGCGCAGCCCGGCTTGCCATCTGTTTCAGTTGTAAGTATCTGCTTCAGCACCGCCTCGCGCCGCCCTCCGGCGATATAGTGGGTCATCCGCTCTTGGATCTGGAGACCCGACATGCCACGCACCCCCACCCTCGCTGCCCTGATCGCCCTCGGCGCCGCCTTCGCGCCCGTGCCGTCGATGGCGCAGACCGATTTCCAAATCTACATCGGCTCGGCACCGCCCGCGCCCATCTATGAGCGCGTTCCCGGTCCGCGCCACGGTTACGTGTGGGCGCCGGGCTACTGGGAGTGGCGCGGCCATCGCCACGCCTGGGTACCGGGCTACTGGGTCGCCGCACGCCCGGGTTACGTGTACGCCCCGCCGCGCTGGCACCAGCGCCAGGGCGGCTGGACCATGGAGCCGGCCCGCTGGGACCGCAACCGCAACGGCGTGCCCGACCGCTACGAGCGCCGCAGCTACGCCCCGGTGTACGGCGGAGGCTACCGCGACGGGCGCGACCACTATCGCGACGACCGCAGGTATGGCTATCACCGCGACCGCGACCGCGACGGCATCCCCGACCGCTACGAGCGCCGCGGCTATCGCGACACCGACCGCGACGGCGTGCCGAACTACCGCGACCGCGACCTCGACAACGACGGCATCCGCAACCGGCGCGACCGCGACATGGACGGCGACGGCGTTCCGAACCGTTACGACGGACGGCCGGACAATCCCTACCGCCGCTGATCCCACCGCCAAGCGGGGTCAGGTCTGACATTCGGACACGAACTCGAGCGTTACTGAGCTGTACTGCTCAGGCCGTGTCTAAATGTCAGACCTGACCCTCTAGGATTTTTGACCCTCTAGGATTTTGGCAGCTGCGGCTGCCATTTTGCTATCCTTGCGCCATGTCCCGCCCACCTCCAGACCACGCCGCCCTGCTCGCCGCCGCCTTCAAGGGAGAACTCGCCGCCAGCCGCCAGCTCGCCGCGCGCACCGGGATGCCGGAAGCCGAGGCGCTGCGCGCCACCCTGAGCCTGCGCGCGGGCGTGGGCGGACTGCACC